>NZ_JACJDO010000025.1:14512-57871 GCF_014163535.1 Pseudoalteromonas sp. SR45-4 | reverse complement strand
AGTTGGAAATGCTTCTGCTGATACAATTCGAAAATACATTCAAAAATCAGGGCTAGTTATTCCGATTCATCCCATCGACGCCGCTTCGCGTCGATCAATGGGTTTTCTCGGAAGGATTCGATAAAATAGCCAAGCAGTTCGGTTTATTGTTTACACTCGATGAGCGTATTCAAGCGTTATATACCGAATTTGGTATTGATTTTGAGCACTACTACGGCGATAAAAGCTTTCAACTACCACTACCGGCCACTTATGTTATTAATCAACAAGGTGTGATCACTTACGCATTTGTAACTGAAGACTACACCCTACGCGCTGAACCTTTTGATGTATTAAACGCTTTAAAATCTGAGAGTAAATAATGTCTGTATTAACATCCCTAAAAACCCTAACCCTTTCATTAATTTTAGGCGCAAGCCTATTATCTGGAGATACTATGGCCGAACAAACCTCAAATAAACCTAAAGTGTTAATTTTTGACGTTAACGAAACACTCCTTGATCTAGATTCAATGCGCGCTTCTATAGGCGAAGCACTTGGTGGGCGAGAGGATTTATTACCATTGTGGTTTTCTACTATGCTACACCACTCGTTGGTATCAACTGTAATTGGCGATTACCAAGACTTTGGCCAAATTGGCGTGGCGTCATTATTAATGGTGGCACAAAACAACAATATTAATATTACCAGCGAGCAAGCAAAAACCGCGATTGTTACACCATTATTAACACTGCCTCCACACGCAGACGTAAAAGCAGGTTTAGCTGCATTAAGAGCACAAGGTTATAAGCTGGTTAGCCTAACAAACTCTTCAAATAAAGGCGTACAAGCACAATTTGAAAGCGCTGGTTTAACCCATTATTTTGACGAGCGCTACAGCATTGAAGATATTAAAGTGTACAAGCCTGATTTACGTGCGTACCAATGGGTACTTAAAAAACTTAATGTAAAACCAAATGAAGCCATGATGGTTGCAGCACATGGTTGGGACGTAGCCGGCGCAAAAGCAGCCGGTTTACAAACCACTTTTATTGCACGCCCAGGTAAAGCACTTTACCCACTGGCTAAAAAACCAGATCATGTTGTAAAAAACTTACATGAGTTAACCGAGCTGCTTAAATAACCTGATGTAATGGTCTCCTCCCCATACGGCATCTATGTGCCATGATTAAAGTGGTAAAAATTAATCAATACCCCAGCGGCCAATGTTAGGATAACGTTGGCCGTTTTTTATATTTATAAAATGAATATAAATAAAGTATTCAAGCAGTTATTCAAAAAACATATATTCTAGTAATTTAGCACTAAGGGCGCTATTATTACTTAAATGTGTTGCGGAGAGTGCTATGAACAGTCAAAGATTAAGTGAGTTTGAACAATATTTTCAAATTGATGAAAGTAACCGTGTAAACCTATACATAGTTGATGATAACGCCGTTCCAAAAAACCTTACTCAGTTAGACGCAGACATTCCCCCTTTATTTAAACTCGCTAATGAAGTAAGTAGCTTAGAGCAAAGCGCGCTTGGACCACTGCGTAATTTAGGTGATGTTGCCCAAGAGCTAGCAGCTTTTTTACAAGCGCAATCACGTAAAATAGACTTAATAATGAGCCATGTTCTCGCCTCAGAGCAAAGCGAAGATAACGCTATTTATTGCGATAGTTATGGCGGCGGTGGCGTAAAATTTACAACAGAGGATGTTTATTCTTTAGGGCAAAAGTTTCGGACTAAACTTTTTTTACACCATGAAGCGTCAGCTGTTTATTGCTATACCGAAGTCGTTGCAATTAAAAAAATCGATACCGAGCATTACCAATACACTTTACTCTTTATAGCCATAAGAGACAGCGACCAAGAACTAGTCGTTAGAGCCAGTTTGCATGCGCAAACCCGACAACTAAAAAAACGCCAGCAATTAGAGCAATCACAAAACATGCAAGCAGATGATAAATAGCTGACATGTACACTCAAACTGCTAAACTAGCGCTACCTTAATTTGTATCAATTACTCATGAATTTTAGACTTTTACCAGAATGGGCCGAGCAAGACGCTGTTATGCTAACTTGGCCGCATAAAAACACCGATTGGGCTGAAAACTTAGCACGCGTTGAGCCTGTGTATGTAGCGCTTGCAAAACATATTACCGCAGTACAACAATTAGTTATTGTAGCGCACAGCGAGCCTGTAAAAGAGCATGTTATTGCGCTATTGCACGCCGCCAACGTCCCCTTAAACTGTGTTCACTTTGTAGTTACACCAACAAATGATACATGGGCACGCGATCACGGCCCCCTTACTTGCGCCGCTATAAATAACCCTAATCAGCTTAAAGTGTATGATTTTACCTTTAACGGTTGGGGCAATAAATTTGCAAGTAATTTAGATAATCAAATAAACCGTGTTTTAGTCAATGAGCTTAGCGATACAGATAATGACTACCAAGCAGTAGATATGGTGCTTGAAGGCGGTGGCATTGAAATAAACGAACACGGCGTATTACTTACTACCAGTGAATGTTTGCTCAATAAAAACCGCAACCCAAATTTAACCCCAAGTGACATTGCAACACTGTTAAAACAGCACTTAGGAGCAACTGACTTTTTATGGGTTGACCATGGTTATTTAGCGGGCGACGACACCGACAGTCACATAGACACGCTAGTTCGCTTTGCACCAAACAATACTCTTGTTTATGTACAGTGCGACGATAAAACCGATGAGCATTACAACGCGCTGCATGCGATGGAAAAACAGCTTCAAGGCTTTAAAACTACCGATAACACCCCATATAATTTAATTGCCTTACCTTGGCCCAAAGCAGTGTATGACGATGAGCAAACACGTTTGCCTGCCACCTATGCTAACTACTTAATTATTAATAATACGGTATTAGTACCAACGTACGATGATGTAAGCGATAAGCTCGCCTTAACGCAAATTCAACAAGCGTACCCAGAGCACACAATTGTGGGCATTAATTGCCTACCTATTATTGAACAATTTGGCAGTTTGCACTGTATAACAATGCAACTCCCACGTAGATTTTTAACTGGAGCAGCTCAATGACCAGCCCTGCAAAATTAACCGTTGCACTCGTACAACAAAGCAATAGCGATAATGCTGAGCAAAATATGGCAAAGTCGATTGCCGCAATTCGTGAAGCAGCCAACAAAGGCGCTAAATTAGTTGTGCTGCAAGAGCTACACCGTAGCCTGTACTTTTGCCAAACCGAAGATGTAGACGTGTTTGATTTAGCCGAAACCATTCCAGGCCCAAGCACGCATACTTTAGGTGAGCTGGCAAAAGAGTTAAGCATTGTAATTGTGGCGTCGTTATTTGAAAAACGTGCTACCGGCCTTTATCACAATACCGCTGTAGTACTTGAAAATGACGGCAGTATTGCCGGTAAATACCGTAAAATGCATATTCCCGATGACCCTGGTTTTTACGAAAAATTTTACTTTACTCCAGGCGATTTAGGCTTTGAGCCAATTCAAACCTCAGTAGGTAAATTGGGCGTATTAGTATGTTGGGATCAGTGGTTTCCTGAAGCTGCACGCTTAATGGCAATGGCCGGTGCTGAGCTACTTATTTATCCAACTGCAATAGGCTGGGATCCGCGTGATGATAGCGATGAACAAACCCGCCAAAAAGATGCGTGGGTTATTAGCCAGCGCGCCCATGCGATTGCCAATGGTGTACCGGTAATTAGTTGTAACCGCGTTGGAGTCGAGCAAGACCCAAGTGAGCAAAGCGAAGGGATTCAATTTTGGGGGAACTCTTTTATTGCAGGGCCACAAGGTGAATTACTTGCTGAGGCTAATAATACTGACGAGCAAATTTTAGTAATTGAGCTTGATCAACAGCGCAGCGAAAACGTAAGACGTATTTGGCCGTATTTACGCGACCGCAGAATTGATCACTACCAAGACTTAACAAAAATTTACCGCGATTAAATAAAATTACTTGGCCCTTATTACATAATAAATTAGGGCCAATTTATAAATGGAGTAATAAATGGCGTTTGAGCAATGGGCAGCCTTGCCTTGGGTGAAATCTCAAAAAGATAAAATTCAATGGGGGCAACTTAGCGGCAGCGGTTTAAGCATTGCTATTGCTGAGGGTGTAAAACAACAAGACAATTTAGTATTAATTGTAACCCCAGACACGCCAAGCGCCCTGCGCCTTGAAACCGAGCTAGAATATTTATTGCCCGACAACCCGGTAATGATATTTCCTGACTGGGAAACCCTACCTTACGACCATTTTTCTCCTCATCAAGATATTATTTCTGCCCGTTTAGCCACTTTAAATACGCTCAAAAACGAGCAACAAAGTGTTTTAATTGTCCCTGTTTCTACCTTAATGCTGCGCACCGCCCCGGCTTCGTTTATTTATGGGTCCACAATTAACTTTAAGGTGGGTGATAAGCTCGATACTCATAATTTCAGAAATAATTTAGAACAAGCGGGTTATTTAAACGTACAGCAAGTAATGGAGCACGGCGAGTACGCCATTCGCGGCTCTATTGTCGACTTATATCCTATGGGCAGCCCGCATCCTTTTAGACTCGACTTTTTTGACGACGAGCTCGACAGCATTCGTTTATTTGATGTTGAAACCCAGCGCTCAGATGAAAAAGTAGATAAAATTGAACTGCTCCCGGCACACGAATTTCCCACTAACGAAGCCGACATTGAACGCTTTAGAATAGCGTACCGTGAGAAGTTTGGTGCCAGCGCGCAGCAAGACTCTGTTTACATGCAAGTGAGTAAAGGTAATTGGCCTGCCGGTATAGAATATTATATGCCACTGTTTTTCGAGCAACTGGCCACTATTTTTGATTACCTACCTGAAACCACAACGGTAATGCAGCTCGGTGATTTAGAACATGCCGCCGATAATTTTTGGCATGACGTAAACGTGCGCTATGAAAACCGCCGCGTAGACCCACTGCGTCCATTATTAGAGCCAAGCGCGCTGTATCAACCCATTAATGAATTGTTTGCTAATTTAGGGAATTATGCGCGTATTCGCTTATCTCAAGCAAAACTAGGTACAAAAGCAGGCAATAAAAATTTAACTGTTAGTGAATTACCTGTTATTCGCATTGATCATAAACAAAGCGAACCTTACGGTGCGTTTATAAACTATGTAGCGGCGCAAAAAAAGCACAAAGGCCGTATTTTACTAAGCGTAGAGTCGGATGGCCGGCGCGAGTCATTACTGGGAGTATTAAAACCTAGCGGCTTAAAGTTTAAAGAATTTACTAGTTTTGAGCAGTTTACAAAAAGCCAAAGCGATGTTGGCCTAATTGTTAGCCCACTGGAGCAAAGTGTTGTATTAGGTACTAAACCTAGTTTATCTATTATCACCGAACAAGAACTGCTTGGCATAAAAGTATCGCAGCGCCGTCGCCGTAAGCATAAATACCAAGCCAGCCAAGATGCACTAATTCGTAACTTAGCCGAACTTAAAGAAGGCCAACCTATTGTACATCTTGATCACGGCGTTGGTCGCTATCAAGGTTTGCAAACCATAGATGCCGCAGGCATTATCACTGAATTTGTTACCATTACTTACGCCAGTGAAGCAAAATTGTATGTACCGGTTTCGGCGCTGCATATGCTAAGTCGTTATTCGGGCGGCGAAGAAGCCAGTGCACCACTGCATAAACTTGGCTCAGATGCATGGGACAAAGCTAAAAAACGTGCTGCTGAAAAAGTGCGCGATGTAGCCGCTGAGTTACTTGATATTTACGCTCAGCGCCAAGCAAAACCAGGGAATAAATTTACCCTCGATGCCCCAGCTTATCGCCAATTTAGCGACAGCTTCCCGTTTGAAGAAACCGACGATCAACGCAATGCCATTGAAGCCGTATTAGGCGATATGCAATCAAAACAAGCCATGGACCGTTTAGTGTGTGGCGATGTAGGCTTTGGTAAAACCGAAGTCGCCATGCGCGCCGCATTTGTAGCTGTTAACGATAACAAACAAGTAGCTATTTTGGTGCCTACAACATTACTTGCCCAACAACACTTTGAAAACTTTAAAGACCGTTTTGCCGACTTTCCTATTGAGGTAGGTGTATTGTCGCGTTTTAACTCACCTAAAGAGCAAAAAGACACGCTTGAAAAAATGGCCAACGGCAAGCTCGATATTGTCATTGGTACTCATAAGCTGATCCAGGCTGATATTATATTTAACGATTTAGGCTTATTAATTGTTGATGAAGAACATCGCTTTGGGGTGCGCCAAAAGGAGAAGATTAAAGCGCTACGCGCCGATGTCGACATACTCACTTTAACTGCAACGCCTATCCCGCGTACCTTAAATATGGCCATGAGCGGTATGCGCGACTTATCTATTATTGCCACTCCACCTGCAAAGCGTTTAGCAGTAAAAACCTTTGTGCGCCAACGCGATGTAGAATTAATACGTGAAGCAGTACTTCGAGAAATTAAACGCGGTGGCCAAGTTTACTTTTTACATAATAACGTAGAGACAATTGAGCGCGTAGCACAAGAAATAAGTGAATGGGTGCCCGAGGCAAGCGTAACCAGTGCACATGGGCAAATGCGCGAGCAAGAGCTTGAGCAAATAATGGCTGACTTTTACCACCAAAAATACAACGTATTAGTGTGTACCACTATAATAGAAACCGGTATTGACATACCAACTGCTAACACCATAATTATGGATAGAGCCGACAAACTAGGTTTAGCGCAGTTACACCAATTACGTGGACGTGTTGGTCGCAGCCATCATCAAGCTTATGCCTACTTATTAACAGGCGATCCTAAAGCTCTTTCTAAAGATGCAAGCAAACGCTTACAAGCAATAGAGTCATTAGAAGACTTAGGCGCAGGTTTTGCACTAGCAACCCACGATTTAGAAATTCGTGGTGCGGGTGAACTTTTAGGTGATGATCAATCAGGACAAATGCAAACCATTGGCTTTAGCTTATACATGGAAATGCTTGAACAAGCAGTAAAAGCATTGCGAGAAGGCAAAGAGCCCACCCTTGAAAACCTCTTGCAAAAACAAACTGAGGTAGACTTAAAGCTACCGGCTTTATTACCCGATGATTATATTTACGATGTGAACGCACGTTTAGGTATGTACAAGCGCGTTGCTAGTTGTGCTAATGTTGCCGATATGGACGAATTGCAGGTAGAATTAATCGACCGCTTTGGCTTATTACCCGACGCGGCTAAAAACCTCTTTAGCCTGCAGCAATTAAAAATGCGAGCAAGTGATTTAGGTATAACAAAAATTGAGGCAAACCCGAAAGGTGGTTACTTTGAATTTAGCCAAAACACTAAGGTTAATCCTAGCTTCATCATAGGCTTGATACAAAGTGCACCGCGCGTGTACAAAATGGATGGCGCAAATAAACTGCGCTTTGTTATTAGCGAGGCAAATGCCCGCGAACGCTTGAAAATGGTCACTGCAATGCTTGCAGATTTCGAAAAAAAGGTTAGCCATTAATGTTGCTAAAAAAATCGCTTATTATTTTATGCTGCTTATTTAGCAGCACCGCAATTGCTGAGCGCTGGTTTGAAGTAGAAGTGCTGGTATTTAAACAACGCCCTGCTCCGTACTTACAAGAAGACTTTAGCCTTAAAAAACCAGCTATTGAAGATAAAAACACACTTGATTTACTCACCCCACTTTACACTGAGCAAGCTATGCAAGCGTGTATTGATGGCGATACACGCTTTGAAAAACGCTCTTTTGCAGATTCTTTAGTTAACTCAAAACAGCAATCTGGGGTGTGTGATAACAGTATTGATTATTTAAAAAGTTATGAACACCTACCGGTAACACCGCTTGTAGCTGCACAAGATACAATGCAGCAAACATACCTTTTAGCACCAACACAACTGCAATTTAACAGCCAACGCCAAGCTCTAGAGCGCAAAGGGTTAACGCCACTATTACATACTGGCTGGCGTTTTGAAGGGGCAAGTAAGTCGCGTGCACCTAGCATGCATTTAATCGCTGGTGAGCATATTAAAAGTACAGAGCCTAGCGCCCCAAGTTATGCAAACCCAGACTTTGTTAGTTTGGTTAACTCGCAAGATTCCTTTTTTAATGCACCTAAAGAACCCACTATGAAGTGGGAACTCGACGGTTTATTTAAAATACATTTACGCCATTATTTATACATAACCGCTAATTTCGATATTAGCCAAAAGCACGATAGTGGTGAAATAGAAGCCGCTCGTTTTTCACAATTTAGACGAGTAATAAGTGAAGAAATACACTATTTTGATCACCCTAGAATGGGGATGATCGTCCAAATTAGAAAATTCAAACATTAGTATGATGTTATTTAACACATAGGAAATAACAATGAAAAAACTCCTGATTATTGCAGCAACGCTAAGCCTAGCAGCGTGTTCTAAAGTAAATGTTGAGAACTACGAAAAAATAAAAATTGGTATGGATAAATCAGAAGTCGAAGTTTTTTTAGGAAGCGCTGATAACTGCGTAGAAAAAACACTGCATACCAACTGCGTTTGGGGTGACGATGCGAAAAATATCGAAATTATACTCGTATCAAACAAGGTAACTTTATTTACCAAAAAAGGGTTAGCAAACAACTAACGCTAACCCTTTAGAGGAATAACATGGGATGTAACCGGTTACAGCCTTTGTTATTCCTGCTTAGTACCGTCATCAGAGTAAATAAGTTCAATATTAACTATTTTACTGCGGTTCATGGTTATTTTATAACGCTGATACAGCTTTTTATCTCGCTCGGTTAGCACTAATACCATATTTAATTGATAACGCCGCTCTACAGCCTGCTTAGAAACCTTATTACTCTCAAGATGATATAACTTACCCTCACCTTTTTTAAGATAGCGAGAAAACGGCGCAAGGCTAAACTGCAGTGTTTGATGCAAACTATCGTAACCTGGTAAAAACTCTCGGGCATTTACACGTGTTTCGCTTGCAAAGTGTAACCACTGCGCAGCGAGCTTATTTTGTTGCCGGCGTTTGGAGAAAATAGCACGGACTTCTTTTGGAATATTTTTAAAGCGCGTATATTCCAACCAAATAAGCTGGCTCGCAACTTTGTCTTTGGTCACGCTATTTTTAAAAACAAACCGCCACTTAGGCCGCCCCCGTACAATAGCGCGCCAAATAATTCGGGTTATATCTTCTTTAAATATTTCGCGAAGGCCATAAATAAGCCCCAATATTAAGATTAATGTTGCTGTAACTTCTGTAAAAGTTGCGCGTGCGTTGAGTATAACTATCATCACTAACGCCATAATTACAGCGGTTACCGAGCCCTTAACTAAACGTTTTAAATAACTATTAAGGTAGCGAGTTTGGCGGTTTAAAATTACACCATGTTCAATTAAACGCTGCAATAACCGCATTTTATTAGTAATGCGGTTTGCATCTTTAAGGGTTGATTCTGAATTATATTGTTGCTCTTCGCGATAACTGTTTTCTGACTTACAAAAATTAACTAAGTCGTTGCGCTCTTTTGCATAGTCACTACTGCGTGGCCCTTCATCTAGCAGTTTTAAAAACGACTGCTCTATTTGCCAGCTAAGGTAGTTATCGGCATTGGTGTAAAACGAAATAAGCTTTTCATCTTCAGGGGTATAACGCCTTAGTTTTCTTAATAAGCTTTGGCTTTGCTCGCACAGCTCATTCGCCCGTTGATAAAATTCATCAGGGTCTTCTATTTTGAGTGTTTCTTTAATATCTGCATCAATAGCCAAGCGCACCTGATAACAATACAAATTGAGGTTTTGTCGGTAATCTCGCTGCTCACCTTTGTTTTTACTTACAAAACGGCTTCGCACTAGCGGTAGGTGAATATTATTGGCGTTATAAGCTAAATAAGATTTAAATTGATTATTAAAATAGGATTCTTCATTAAGGGTTTGTGCATTCACGCCCATTTCGTTGGGGATCGAAAAGTATAAATCAAGGCGTTGCTCTGAGCGTTGGCCCAGCTGCGGTTCAATAATAAAAGATAAATTCTCATCTTGCTTTAACAATTAAATCTCCTTGTAATATAGCTCCTTAGTGTACTTGCCTGAAGTATTTTGTTCAATAAAAAAGGCCTAGTAAAAACTAGGCCTTAATTGAAATACTACGACTTAGTTAATTGCAAATTAGAACTTAATGTTCATACCTGCAAATAAGCGACGGCCTAATGTATCAAATGTATACGGGTCAGTGTTTGAATCGTTGTTACCTGTGTAATAAGGAGGCTCTTTATCAAATAAGTTATTTACACCAGCTGAGAGTGTAATCGTGTCATTTACTAAATAATAGCCACTAATATCATGGTAAACAATTGACGGTGTTTCTGGCGCGAAACATACTTCGCTATCTATACAAGCAAAACTATCCATACCTGCAATGTAACGAGCTTCGTAGGTTGCACCCCAGTTGTCGCCTTTAGCCGTTAAATTAAAATTCGATTTAATATCGGCATAACTACCTGCACTGCCAGTAACAAAACCTGAGTAATCAACAACAGCACCGGTATCTACAACATACTCATCTAAATAAGTTGTATCTAAACCTGCTTTCCAGCTTAAGCCTAGGGCATCAAACGTATACCTTAAGTTTAAATCAACGCCCGATGTTTTCTCAGAGCCAATATTTCTTAATTGGTTATTAAAAACAATACGAGTCCCATCTAAATAGGCGTTTGTCTCGTTAGCATTACATAAAGTTGTATTGCCGCTATTAGCATTTCCGATACACTGATCAACTACAAACTGGTTATTGTAGGTAGAAATTGCGTTTTCAATTTCAATATCGTAGTAATCTACAGTCATTGAGAAACCTTCGAACCACTGTGGCTCGTACACAATACCAAAGGTAAGTGTGTCAGCTTCTTCCGGTGTTAAGTTTTTATTACCACCTACCGTTACTTCTGCTTGACTATCCGCACCTGGGAATTTCACTTGCTCGTATGATGGTGCATTACCAGAGTAAAGCTCATCTACTGTCGGTGCACGAAATGCAGTTGAACGTACACCACGGAACATTAGTTCATCATTAGCTTTCCAAGTAAAGCCAAGCTTCCAAGTTTCATCTGAACCAAAAGTACTGTAATCAAAAGCACGAATTGCTGCGCTTATTTCAACATATTCAGCAAATGGTGCATCTGCCAAAACCGGAATAGCGAACTCAACAAAGGCTTCATTTACATCAAAACCACCGCTAGTAGGATCAACTCGCGGATCATTACCTAAGCCTTGAGCTGAAATTGAATCTGGATTTGACCATGCTTTTTCTTGACGACGCTCAATACCTGCAGCAAATGCAGTATAGCCCGCTGGTAACTCAAACATCTCACCTGAAAGTGACGCTGCTAAAATAAATAACTGGCTACCACCACTATCTTGTTCTGTGTAGATATGTTTTTGTATTTGCGATACACCCCAAGCAGACTCATTTAATGGATTTAAACTTCCAGCTGCAACTTCAGCTTTAATTGCAGAAACATTATGAAGGTTACTCATTTTGCTTACTGAATCATTACGCCCAAAGTTTGCTGAAACATCCCATGAGTAATCATTTATAACACCTTCTGCGCCAACAACTACACGAACTGTATCAACTGTTTGTGACAAATCACGCGTACCGCTTTCACTCATACGACGACGATAATTAATCTCATCACCGTAGGCATAATTAGTTTTAGCTGTAACATAATTATCATTAGCATCTTTTACAAATGTATCATTTGCAACTTGGCGTTTATCATAGGTTTGACTTAATAAGCTATCGCCCATACTTTTTTCATAAGTAAAGCCAAAATCAATTGGTTGTGGGGCTAGTTGTTGCTGTGACCAACGTTTAGTATAAGTAAACTCACTAAAAAAGCTTGTATCGTCACTCAACTCGTATGTACCTAGACCAGTAATATTTAATCGTTCCATAGGAGTATATAAATAACTTGTCTTTGCATAGTTATAAGCATCAGCTGCATCTGTAAAAGGGTGTAACTTCCCACCTAAACCACTTAGCCCATTATCGTTTGCAAAATTTTGCGGCTCAAGTTTGCCTTTATCATTAAGAATATCAACTTTATTCACATTATAAATGTGGCCACCTTCACTAAATGAAGATCCACCACAAAAAGGAACACCTTGTTTAGTTTCTAGTATTGGACAGTCAGAAAAGCCACGGTCACCTTGGCTTGCTTCACCGCGATCAGTATACTGAACACCGAAGACAATATTACCTTTATCAAAAGAAGTACCTAACGTGAAGTCAATAGAGTTCTCTGTTGCATCATGTTTAGATGTCATCGCAGAGTTAATATTGATATCCAGACCCTCAAAGTCATTTTTCAGGATGATGTTTACTACACCAGCAACCGCATCTGTACCATAAACAGCTGATGCACCATCTTTTAGTACCTCAATTTGTTTTATCATAGATACAGGAATGGTGTTTAAATCAACCGTAGAGGCAGCACCTGTACCTGAATTGATCATTCTACGACCGTTTACAAGCACCAAAGTACGTGGCGAACCTAAACCGCGTAAATCGATAGAAGCGCCACCACCAGAACCGTTATTAACGCCAGGGTTGGTCATTGCGCCGCCAGTAGCCGTCATTTGCTGAAGAACACTATCAACTGACGTAGCGCCAGATGCTCTGATTTCATCTGCACCTATAAGTGTTACTGGGCTAGCGGTTTCCATGTCAGATCGCTTAATACGAGAACCTGTTACTTGAATTTTTTCAATTGACTTTGCCGCTTCGTCAGCCGCTAAAACTTGCACACTTGAGAACATTGGAATAGCAGCGATAACCGCTAAGCCAAGAGTTGATTTTTTCATGGATGAACCCTACTTGTTGAAAATTTACCTAAATGGTAATGCTCACTTTTATAAGAATTGTGAGTCAGAAAACAGCAACTTAGGCGTGATTAACTGAACAAAAACTTAACGAATGGCTAATTAAAAACCAACCGAAAAACGCAACACCCAAAAAAGGTACAAACGTTACACTATGTTTCCTTGTTAATTAATAAATACACTTCAAAATCAATACACTAAATGCATTGCGCTACATTAAAAGCACAGGTGAAATCAAACTAATGGACTTTGTAATTAAATGTAATTAACTCAACAATGTACCTTTAACCGGTAATTTAACAAGTTAATCACAGTAGGTTATTAAAACCGTAAAACTAGATGTTAATTGATAACTATATTTATGCGCTTTGAGTAATTAATTAGTCTGATTTAACGCATATATAGCTTTTAAAGGAGAGATTTTTTATTCAGCCAAGATTAAACAAGTAAACTATTCACCAATTTAATGAAGCAATGATTGCCTCAAACCTAGTAGTACACTTAATTAACCAAATACCATTGATGCATTTTTCGAAATTAAAAAGAGAAAGTAAAAATTACAAAAGGCAGGAGTGCTAAGTGCTAGCTAAAATGATGTGAGTGTACGAAGTACTCTTATTGTAGGCTTAATCTTCTTGCGCTAAAGCTAACCCTCTGTGGATTTAGCTTTTCTGCGCCAAGAAATAAAAAGTAACGCTTAACTTAAAGAGAGTAAGCACAACTAAACTGATCTCAACCAGAATGCTTATCTCCCTGCTGCAAATTAAGCGAGCTACTTAATAAGCAATATAAGCAATGGCATGTTTAGTAAGTAACGTAAAAATAATAATATACCGAGTTGCTTTGCTGCGATGCTTCATCTGTTACGTTAAGGATTAATTTCCACAGCATATTTTTTTCAGCGCAAATACCTACCATAGTTTCACTTTGCCAAGTGTTGCCATGGCGCTTAAATTGCTGAGGAATATACCCCATATACATAGTTACGCCTTCAAGTTTTGCATTCGTAATAACATGCCCTTTAGGTAACTCGGCAAATATAGAGAATGGTGTTTCGGGGGATAAATCACCATCGCTCAGCCATACTTTAACGCCGTTAGGAAAAGTACAGGGTAAACCGGCTTCGCAAGCAAGGTTTTTTAATTGTTGCGTATCGCTGCTCTTTGAATAATCACACGCAACTAAAAAAATTAGTAAAAAAAACAAATATACTCTATATATATACATATGGCGGGTACTCAAAATCCAAAAAATAATGGCTGGCACTAATTTAATAGTCACAAGGTCAAATCACACTTTTATTACAAATAACGTACAATTCACCTCAAAAAGTAAACAGCAAGCTAGTAAAGTTTGATTGATGTCATAATATTATGCAATTGACCTATCTTTTTTAAGCCAAAAATTTTATCATTTCAACCGCAAAAAAATAAGGGTTTCTCGAGTCTGTTTTCTAAAATAATCTCATTTTTAATGTTTTAGATGGCAAGCTTGTGAAGTAATAGTAGGCCCCACTTTTTTTAGGTGGGTAATTCATTTCTAAACGCATTTATTGCAGCGGAAGCCAGAAAATGAGCCAGACAGTAGCATCACACACTGAGTACAACTATAAAGTTGTACGCCAATTCGCTATTATGACAGTGATTTGGGGCATCGTTGGCATGAGTATCGGGGTTCTGATTGCTGCCCAACTAGCTTGGCCAGCACTTAACTTTGATACACCATGGTTAACATACTCTCGACTTCGTCCGTTACACACGAACGCAGTTATTTTCGCATTTGGTACAAGTGCACTTTTTGCGACGTCTTATTACGTCGTTCAACGTACCTGTCAAACGCGCCTTCTTTCAGATAAATTAGCAGCCTTTACATTTTGGGGTTGGCAGCTTGTTATTGTGCTTGCTGTTATTACACTACCTTTGGGTATTACAAGTTCTAAAGAATATGCAGAACTTGAGTGGCCAATTGATATTTTAATAGCCGTTGTATGGGTAACTTATGCCGTAGTATTTATGGGCACAATCGCAAAGCGTAAAGTGTCTCATATTTATGTAGCTAACTGGTTCTATGCTGGCTTTATCATTACGGTTGCTGTACTTCATATTGTAAACAGTATGGCTGTACCTGTGTCGTTAACTAAATCGTATTCCATTTATGCTGGTGCAGTTGATGCAATGGTACAGTGGTGGTACGGACACAATGCTGTTGGCTTTTTATTAACAGCTGGCTTTTTAGGTATGATGTATTACTTTGTACCAAAACAAGCAGGCCGTCCGGTTTACTCTTACCGCTTATCAGTGGTTCACTTTTGGGCGCTTATTTCGCTTTATATTTGGGCAGGCCCTCACCACCTTCACTACACTGCGCTTCCTGATTGGACGCAAAGTTTAGGTATGGTTATGTCTATTATCTTATTCGTTCCATCTTGGGGTGGCATGATTAACGGTATTATGACGTTGTCTGGTGCATGGCATAAGCTTCGTACTGACCCTATTTTACGTTTCTTAGTTGTTTCATTATCTTTTTACGGTATGTCTACGTTTGAAGGCCCAATGATGGCAATTAAATCAGTAAACGCGCTTTCTCATTACACCGACTGGACTGTAGGACACGTTCACTCAGGTGCATTAGGTTGGGTTGCAATGATATCTATCGGCGCTATTTACCACCTAATCCCTGCGTTATTCTCGCAAGGTCGTATGTACAGCATTAAATTAATTAACACACATTTTTGGTTACACACTGTTGGTGTTGTTTTATACATAGTAGCAATGTGGATCTCAGGTGTAATGCAAGGTCTAATGTGGCGCGCAGTTAACTCTGATGGCACATTAATGTATAGCTTTGTACAGTCTTTAGAGGCGTCTCATCCTTTCTATGTTATACGCTTTTTAGGTGGTGTGTTCATCGTAGTAGGTATGCTAGTTATGGCTTATAACGTTTATCGTACAGTAGCAGCGAAGAACGATTCGCTGCAATTAGACGAACAAGCACAATTAGCATAACGGAGTGAGATAATGAGCAATAAAAATTCACAAAACAAACACGAAATAGTCGAAAAAAACATTGGCCTTATGGCTATCTTGACCGTTTTCGCAATTAGCTTTGGTGCATTAGTTGAAATTACTCCGCTAATGTTTCAAGACGATACAACTAAGCCAGTTGACGGACTACGTCCGTTAACGGCACTTGAAATGGAAGGCAGAGATCTATATGTACGTGAGGGTTGTTCAAACTGTCACTCACAAATGATCCGCCCTTTTCGTGACGAAGTTGAGCGTTATGGCCACTATTCGGTTGCCGGTGAATCTGTTTGGGATCACCCTTTCCTTTGGGGATCTAAGCGTACTGGCCCTGACCTAGCGCGTGTAGGCAAGCGTTATTCTGATGACTGGCATTATGCTCACTTAGTTGACCCACGTGCTGTGGTTCCTGAGTCGAACATGCCAGGCTTTCCTTGGTTAGCAGAGAATACGCTTGATACAAGCCTGACTCTGAATAAACTTAAAATTTTCCGTGATACATTTGGAATCGATAGCCGTACTGACCGTTACGATGGTTTAGGTTACGGTAGTGATGAAGAATTAATCGCCGATGTTGCTAAAGTTGATGCAATGAATGACGGTAAAGGTGCAACAGAAATGCAAGCCCTTATCGCTTATTTGCAACAACTTGGCACCCACTTGAAGTAACTAATTATGGATTATGGGACATACAGAGGCATTTTAACTCTGGTAATTTTAGTACTATTTATTGTGATTGTTGCTTGGGCATATAGCAAGCGTAGTAAAACACGTTTTAAAGACGCTGCTAATGTTATTTTCGAAGATGAAATAAAACACAACAATACGCTCTCTAACGAGGAAAAGGGGTCTGAGAAATGACTAGCTTTTGGAGTATTTGGGTTATTGTATTAACCCTATCATGTTTGTTCATTTTATTTGGTTTACTCGTGTGGAATTTAAAAAACTACACTGGTGTACCTGAAGGTGAAAGCTGCGGACATGAATATGATGGAATTGAAGAGCTAAATAACCCACTACCAAAGTGGTGGACTTACATGTTCTTTGCAACATTTATTTGGTCTGTTTATTACTTAGCAGCTTACCCAGGTTTAGGTAACTGGGAAGGATTAGGTAAGTGGACTAGTTCTAACCAAGGTATTACTTCTTTGGCTGAGTCTAAAGAAGCAGTAAAACTTGCTAAAGAAGAAGGTCGCTTTGTAAAACTTGATAAAGAGTACGAAGTTGCAGATGCACGTTTTGGCCCTATTTTTAATGAGTTGGCACAAATACCTGTAATAAAATTGGTTGAGTCTAAGTTTGAAGGTGACGCAGCACAGCAAGTTGCACTTGAAAATGGTGAAAAACATGCCGAAACACAAGGTCAGCTAGCAATTGAGATTGGCCAACGTCTTTTTGCACAAAACTGTTCTCAGTGTCATGGTTCTGATGCGCGTGGTGGTACTGGCTTTCCTAACCTAACTGATAATGATTGGTTATATGGCGGCACACCCGATAAAATTAAAGAAACATTACTTTACGGACGTATAGCTGCAATGCCACCTTGGGGTGCTGCATTAGGTGAGCAAGGCGTTAAAGAAATGACCGCTCATGTACTTAGCCTTTCAGGTCGTACTGTAAACCAAAAAGACGCTGCTGCCGGCGAAGCTAAGTGGGCTATGTGTGCTGCATGTCATGGTGCTGACGGTAAAGGCTCTGTTGCACACAACTTACCCTTTGGTGCACCTAACCTAACCGACAACGTTTGGTTATATGGTGGTTCTCAACGTGCTGTTGAAGAAACACTTAACCATGGTCGTGCCGGTGTAATGCCAGCGTGGAAAGATATTTTAGGTGAAGATAAAATACACCTACTAACGGCTTACGTTTACAGCTTATCTCAAGCTAAATAGTTACACCGTTAACGAATATTTAATCTTTTAAATTCAATAGATTAATCCAGATCAAAAAAGCCTCCACTCGGAGGCTTTTTTTTAGTCTTTTACAAATATTTATTATAGTATAGCCGCATCTTCATTTTATTTTAGAGTAACTATGCAACCTACTCCGTGGTATAAAAATTTTTGGCCTTGGTTTTTAATCTTTTTTCCCTCTGCTGCAATTATTGGCTGCATTAGCTTATTCTTTACCGCCATAGGCAATGGCCCTGATATGGTGGTAGATGACTACTATAAAAAAGGCAAAGCAATTAACTTAGAGCTTACTAAGTTTGATAAGGCAAAAGCTTTATACTTACATGGCGAGCTGAATGTTACCAGTGAGCGCGTTGGTTTTAAATTTACCAAAGGCGATACGAGCAACATACATGCATTAAAACTGTCGTTTTATCATCGTACAATTAAAGCGCATGACTTTGAAGCCACGCTAACGCCTAATGCTAATCAAGAATTTACCGCATTACTTGACGGGTTTACCGACGGTGCTTATTCGGTATTTATTGAGCCTATTGATGGTAGCTGGAAGCTAAAAGAAAACATTACCTTACCAACCACCCTTGCTGTTTTAGTTACGCCTAATTATAAGTAGTATTTAGTATGTCTATAAATTGCTTTCATTGCCTTGAAAGTGTACCTAACGGGTTTAGCGCACACGTAGTAATTGATAATAAATCTCAGCCAATGTGTTGCATTGGCTGCCAAGCCGTTGCGCAAAACATTATTGATCAAGGTATGACCGACTATTATAAATATCGTACCGTTCAAGCTGGTAAAGTAGAGCAGTTAGTACCAGAGCAACTCGCCTTTATTAAAAGCTACGACAATGAAGATATTCAAGACGAATTTATAACGACCAATGACAACTTCTCAGAAGTATTGCTCAGCGTAGAAGGTATAACCTGCGCAGCTTGTGCATGGCTTATAGAAAAGCAATTACTCAGTTTAAAAACAGTAAAGCGTGTTGATGTTAATACCTCAACTAACCGCGCTATGGTGCAATGGGATAAAACCGCCACCCCATTGAGCGAAATTATTACTAGCCTTGCTAAAATTGGCTATAAAGCCTATCCGTTTCAGTCCGACTTAGAAGCACAGCAAAAACAGCAAACCGCAAAAGCCTATATTCGCCGCTTAGGTGTAGCCGGTTTAATGACCATGCAAGTGATGATGTTTGCCTTTGCTATGTACTTTGGCATGTTCTCCGGTATGGACAGTAATTTTGAGGAATACTTTAGGTGGATCAGCCTCGTTTTAGCTTCTCCGGTTATTTTATATAGCGCACTGCCCTTTTTAAGTAATGCCATTAATGGTTTAAAAGCAAAACAGCTTAATATGGACTTACCCGTCTCGCTGGCTATTTTTGGTGCTTACGGCGCAAGTTCTTACGCCACAATTATGAATGTTGGCGAGGTGTACTTTGAATCGGTATGTATGTTCACCTTTTTATTATTATTAGGTAAATATCTAGAATTTAGAGCACGATTAAAAGCCAGTGAATTTACAGCTAACTTACAAAAGTTATTGCCACTAACCGCCCGTACTCTCGATGCAAATGGGCAAGAACATATTATTGCCGCTAAAAAGCTTAAATTAAACGATATTATTCTAATTAAAGCCGGCGAAACCATTCCTGCCGATGGAATTTTAATTAAAGGTAAAACCAGCGTTGATGAATCAATGATGACCGGAGAGCACCTGCCGGTTAATAAGTTTATTAATCACAGTGTTTACGCCGGCACAGTCAATCATGACGGTATTATTGAAATAAAAATCAATAAAATAGGTCAAAGCACGCTGCTAAATCAAATAATTCGCCTACAACACAATGCACTTAGCAAACGCCCTAAACTAGTAGAAATTACAGATAAAGTTGCCCAATGGTTTGTAGCCGTGTTACTTATATTTGCATCGATAACGGCATTTGGCTGGTATCAAATTGCCCCTGAGCAAGCATTTTGGATCACTATTTCTGTACTCGTGGCTACTTGTCCTTGCGCGCTAAGTTTAGCTATTCCAACCGCATTAACCTGTTCGGTAGCCAACCTTACTCGTAAAGGTATTTTAATAAAACAAGCGCATGTGCTCGAAACTTTATCTAAAATCACTTTATTCGCATTTGATAAAACCGGCACGCTAACCCAAGGACGCTTTAGCTTAGATGCGGTCGATATACTCAGTGAAGAGTACACTAAAAACCAAGTGCTTGAGATTGCAGCCCAACTAGAGAGCTATTCAGAGCACCCAATTGCCCGTGCGTTTAGCCAATATAAAGTACCAGGGCATAAACTTAACGACATTCAATTACATCCGGGCAAAGGGATCAGTGCACAGCATAACGACACCCATTATGCTATTGGTAAAAGTGGCTGGTTTAATAGTAAAAAAACTAACGCGCAAGCAACTTTGTATATTAATCAGCAACCTATTGCGCGCTTTTACTTTGTCGATAAAATAAAAAATGATGCGAGTACGTTAATTAACGCCCTACACACGCATAAGTTAACGTGTCATATGCTTACTGGCGATGCGTCTGATGCGGGGCAACGTATAGCTAAAAAACTTAAATTACACAGCGTGCAATCGGGCTGTAGCCCTAAAGACAAACAAACAGCGGTTGAGCAATGGTCAACACAAGGTGAAGTGGTTGCCATGGTAGGTGATGGGGTAAACGACAGCCCAGTATTTGCCAGCGCGCACTTATCAATCGCCATGGAAACTGGGGCCGATATTTCAAAAAATAGCGCCGATGTGGTTTTGCTCAATAGCGATTTAGCCTCAATCGAGCACCTATTAATAGTTGCCAAAAAAACTAGGCGTATTATTAAACAAAACTTAACTTTGTCTTTATTGTATAATGGCTCAATATTACCGTTAGCTGCAATGGGGCTGGTAGCGCCTTGGATGGCTGTTATTGGTATGTCGACCAGCTCAATTATTGTGATATGCAACTCATTAAGGCTGTTAAAGTTATGAGCATAATTTACATTTTAGTTCCTATCGCTATTTTATTTGTACTAATAGCTATAGGAGTATTTTTTTGGGCAGTAAAAGGCGAGCAATTTTCTGATTTAAATAAACAAGGCCATAGTATCTTGTTTGAAGATGACAAAGAGCAGCATAACAAAAGTAATGATTGACCCTATTTTTGTCAGTGCTTTTTTTATGGGCCTAATTGGCAGCGGCCATTGCATTGCAATGTGTGGTGGCATAGCCAGCTCATTGCAATTAGCCAGTAATAAACGCCAAACCCTCATTTACTCTTTTGCTTATAATATAGGCCGAGCGCTAAGTTACATGCTTGCAGGCGCATTAGTGGCAGGCATTAGCAGTAAATTTGCCACGCAAAACTCTGTTTTTGCATTATCACTGTCTTTTATAGCAGGCATTTTTATGTTGTTGGTAGGGGTATATATAATGCGCTTAGCAGCTACCTTACAATGGCTCGAAAAAGTAGGTAAAACTTTAGTTTGGCAACACCTAGTTAAATTTAATAAATATTTAATGCCGATTAACTCGCCATTTAAAGCACTTGGATACGGCGCTTTATGGGGCTGGTTACCCTGTGGTTTAGTTTATTCAGCACTTACTTGGGCCATGACCAGCGCAAATGCGCTTGATGGTGCATTAGTAATGCTGTGTTTTGCACTAGGTACATTTCCCGCGATGATCACAATAGGCGTTAGTGCAAAAAAACTGAGCACCCTATTTAATCACCCTTGGACGCGAATAATATTAGGCAGCGTAATAATTTGGTATGGTATTTATTTACTGATCATTGCAACAGATAAGCTTGTGCATTAACATTGATCATATTGTGGCTTGAATTTTAACGGATTGAATTTATGGATTTTTCTCAAGGTCGTGCTAAAAGTAATTGTGCTATTAGCTGTAATAACTGCAGTATCAGCCAGTTATGTTTACCCTTCTCTCTTAATGGTCAAGAAATGGATAAGCTTGACGAAATAATCGAGCGCAAAAAACCATTACACAAAGGCGACTTTTTGTTTGAGTCGGGCGCGCCATTAAACGCTATTTATGCTGTGCGTTCGGGTTCGTTTAAATCTTATACTTTATCTGAGCAAGGCGATGAGCAAATTACAGGGTTTCATTTAGCCGGTGACTTAGTTGGTTTTGATGCAATAAGTAAAATGATGCACCAAAGTTTTTCACAAGCGTTAGAAACATCTATGGTATGCGAAATTCCGTTTGATACCCTTGACGAGTTAGCAGGCAGACTCCCGAAGTTACGCCAACAAATAATGCGCTTAATGAGTAGCGAAATTACCTATGATCAAGAAATGCTGTTACTGCTTAACAAAAAATCTGCCGAGCAGCGCTTAGCCAGCTTTATTTTTAACTTATCGGAACGCTTTGGTGAACGTGGTTTTTCTCGTAAAGAATTTCGCTTTACCATGACCCGCGGCGAAATAGGCAATTACCTGGGTTTAACCGTTGAAACGATTAGTCGTTTATTGAGTCGCTTTCAAAAAGCCGATTTAATAAAAGTTGAAGGTAAATTTATTACTATTTTAAATAACGATGCACTAGCCAAAGCAGCGGCAATAGTAAAACCTCGCTAATTAGCGTACTTACATTGTAATATTTAAACTATTTAAACTAATTCCTTAGATTAAATAGTTTGATTTAGAACAATAATATTTGTGCTATCCCTTTCACTGTGCTCTATTTACGTTACACTCAAAGTACACCCGTAAAGTGAATGGAGTTGCACATGAACACGATTAAACGCATTCTTGCGGTTATTGACCCCACCAAAGACGACCAGCACGGTTTAGCTCGTTCGATTGATTTAGCTAAAAAATCTGGTGCGAGTATTACCGCCTTTATGACGGTTTACGACTTTTCTTATGAAATGACTACAATGCTCTCTGGCGAAGAGCGCGAAGCTATGCGTAAAGCCGTGTTAAACGACCGCGAGCTTTGGTTAAAAGATTTAGTATCGCCTTATCAAAATGTTAATATTGATACACAAGTTGTTTGGCACAATCGCCCTTACGAAGCCATTATTAATACCGTTATTGAGCAAAAATTTGACCTTGTTATTAAAGGCACTCATCAGCACAGTACACTTAAAGCCGTTATTTTCACCCCAACCGACTGGCATTTAGTACGAAAATGTCCATCTCCGGTTTTATTTGTAAAACAAATGGCATGGCCTGCAAATGGCAACATTTTAGCGGCTGTTAATGCAGTGAGCGAAAACGAGCAACACTTAGCCCTTAATAAACGTATTATTAAAGACGCACAATTTTTAGCTGAACTGGCCAACGCCCAACTAAACTTGGTGAACGCCTACCCTGCGACACCAATTAATATTGCCATAGAAATACCTGAATTTAACCCTGGCATTTATAACGAGTCGGTTAAAAAACATCATCATCAATCTACTAATGCACTGGCTGATGAGTTTAATTTACCCCCAGAGCAGTGCTTTATTGAAGAGGGTTTGCCTGAGGACGTTATTCCCGATGTAGCAAAACGTTTAAACAGCGAGTTGGTGGTTATTGGCACTGTAGGGCGTACTGGTTTAAGCGCGGCCTTAGTAGGCAATACTGCAGAGCATGTAATTGATAGCCTAGATTGCGATGTATTGGCACTCAAACCCGATGGTTATATAAGCCCACTCGCAAAAGATTAAATTTTGTTACCGGGCATTTTAAGTATATAATGCGCCCCTTTATTTTTAGCAAATAACTTTGCCGTATTGTTTAATAAGGGGGCGTAATTGTCTCATTCAGATCAAGCTAAAGCTCAATTTAACTTAACCAAGCTTCAAAAGCGTTTACGCCGCCAAACAGGTCAAGCCGTCATGGACTTTAACATGATTGAAGAAGGCGACCGCATTATGGTGTGCTTATCTGGTGGCAAAGATAGCTACACTATGCTCGACATGCTGCAACACTTAAAACGTGTAGCACCGATTAAGTTTGAGCTATTTGTTGTTAACTTAGATCAAAAGCAACCTGGCTTTCCTGAGCACGTTTTACCCCAGTATCTAGATAAACTAAATGTTGAATACAAAATTGTAGAAGAAGACACCTACAGCATAGTGACCGATATTATTCCTGAAGGTAAAACGACTTGTTCACTTTGTTCGCGCCTGCGCCGGGGTATTTTATACCATACTGCTAAAGAGTTAGGTGCAACTAAAATTGCGCTTGGCCATCATCGCGATGACATGATCGAAACCCTATTTTTAAATATGTTTTACGGCGGCAAACTTAAAAGTATGCCAGCTAAGCTAATGAGCGATAACGGTGAACATATGGTTATTCGCCCACTTGCATACTGTAAAGAAAGCGATATTAGCCAATATGCGTTTGTACAGGGCTACCCTATTATTCCGTGTAACTTATGTGGCTCGCAAGAAAACCTACAGCGTAAACACACAAAAGCTATGTTAGCTAAGTGGGACGCAGAGCACCCAGGGCGTATAGAAAGTATTTTTACCGCCATGCAAAACGTTGTACCTTCACACTTAGCAGATAACCAGTTATTTGATTTTACTAATTTGCAAACTGGCGAAGTAATTGATGGTGGCGATATTGCCCTAGATAAACCAGACATTCCTAAAGTGCCAATTAATAGTTTACAAGATGAAGATGCCAGCGCAGAAGTTGTTACTATTAATCTGAGCTAACTTAAAGGTTATATATAAAAAGGGTTTGCCATGGCAAACCCTTTTTATTGCACCCACCTAAAAGCTTAATCATTCAAGCTTTAAACGCTCATATAAACCAGATGCCCTAGACACACTTTTATTCATTGCCAGTAACAATACTTTTTTATCTGCCACCAGCTCAAAGGTATTTTTAGCACGCGTTATGCCGGTATACACTAACTGCCTATTTATCCCCATGCGGGCTTGTTTTAGCGGCGGCAATACCATGGCGGTGTAGCTAAACTCTGATCCTTGTGATTTATGTATAGTCATTACATATACTTTGTCGTGCGCAGGTAAGCGTGCTGCCGAAAACGCCCGTTGATTCCCCTGCTCGTCTATAAATAGTGCTTTAAGCTGGCCGCTTTCATCGGGCATTAAAATACCAATGTCGCCATTAAACAACTTAAGCTGATAATCGTTTTGGCTTACCATTATTGGCATACCGGTATAATGGCGCTGATTCGGGCTTAGGGTAATAAGTCCTTGTTGTTGTAAAACGCGCTCAATACGCTGATTTAAACTATTAACTCCGTAATCACCTTCACGCACCGCGGCCAGTAACTGATAACTTGCAAAGGCTTTATGCACCTCTGCAACGCTTGCACCTTGAGCAATTAAACTAAGGTAATGTGTGTATTTACTTGCAGCGCTTTTAACCAATTTTTCGATAGGTTTAGCTATAAAGTCGTAATCTAAAATCACATCCTTAAAACGCCCCTCAACACTTTCTTGCTCAACGTAATTTAAAACACCTGTGTTATTGGTATTTACCGCTAACGCAAGTTGACCAATACCACTTTGTGCATCAAAGCGGTAACTGTGTTGTAAAAATGCAATGCAATCGGCAAGTTTAAACGCGCTATTACTTTGCGCTATTAATTTAGCTTCGCCGTTAAAGCATAAGTTATTTAGCTCATCACATCGTGCAGGTGAATAACCAGGTGTTTGCCCCAGTACTAACCCTTGGCATAAGTCGCTCATTACGCTGCCGGTGTCTACCGAGGCCAGCTGATCTTTATCACCTAAGAGTATTAACCGTGCATGTGCAGGTAATGCCTCAATTAGTTTTGCCATCAGCGATAAGTCGACCATTGAGGCTTCATCTATAATCAACACATCTAAATGCAGTGGATTCGCTTTATTGTGCCTAAATTTATTGGTAAAGGGTTTTACCCCTAATAATCGGTGAATAGTTTGTGCACTTTCGGGGATTAACGTTTTAATATCAGCGGGTATATTAGTGAGCTTATCTTTAGCGCCTAAAATTGATTCGCTTAAACGCGCTGCAGCTTTACCTGTAGGTGCCACCAGCTTAATACTCAGCGGTGCGGTTTTGTAAAGCGACTGTAAAATGGCGAGTAATTTAGTCACAGTGGTCGTTTTACCAGTACCTGGGCCGCCAGTAATAACGCTAAAACCTTTGGTGGCTGCAATAGCACAGGCTACTTTTTGCCAATCGGTGGTAATGTTTACATCGGGTGTAAAATACTCATTAAGTAGCGCAGCTAATAACTCATTATTTATATTAAGTTTACGCTCGCTCATTGTTAGTAAACGGCTCGCTAATGTTTGCTCGTATCCGGCAAGGCGCGCAAAATAAAGGCGTTGATTAAACAGTTGCAGTGGTTTGTTGTCTCCAACGCTTGTATGGTTTTGTAAATAGCTAAGCACCTGCTCATAATTAAACCCTTCACTAAACGGGCTTAGCTTATCTGGCACGCTCCCCTGTGTTTTACTAAAATCGCTGCGGCGTAAATTAAAGGGGTTACTCCAATCAACCTCGCTTAAGGTTAAACAACTATGCTGGCTTTGCTGCGATAAACACAGTAATAGCACCAGATAAAACATCTCATTGTGCGTATTTTCGCTATCGCTGTTACTTTTACTGAGCATTTCAGCTAACTTTACATCCACAATGCGAATGCGGTTTTCGCTAAGTAAATAGGTAAGTAAAGGCACTGCTGTACTTAAAGTAGGGTTTTGCTCATTTAGCTCAAGTTCCTGATCTAACTCTTGATCAAACTCTTGATCAAAAAGGCCCGGTTGATTATTTAGTTCACTCATAACATGGCTCCTTGGCTAAACAAACCATCTAAAATAGTCACTTGCTCAGTGGTGAGCTTTTTAAAGTACACACCTTGCCCAGCTGGCATGCCGCGTAAAAAGGTGTAATACACGCCGCCTAAATGAGTTTCAACTGAGTAATCAGCTATACGCTGTTTTAGCAAACGATGCAGCGCTACGGTGTAAATTAAATACTGTAAATGGTACTGGTGGCTACTCATGGCTTGCTCAAGCATATCGTGCTCGTAATCAGCAGCGTTACTACCTAAGTAATTAGATTTATAATCTAAAATATAATATTTACCTTGGTGGCAAAATATTAAATCGATAAAACCTTTTAACAGCCCTTTTACATGGCTAAATTCGAGCTTACTGTGCTCAAAACCAAAATGTTTTATAAGAATTTCATTAAGCTGCGGCGCACTTAAACTTTTAAGCGGTAAGTTAAACTCCATTTCTACTAGGCAATCACTTGGCGCTAGTTGGCTTAAACTCAGGCCATTACTGTTAACTAAAGAGCTATTAGCTGAGGTATCATTACCTGAGGTATTAATATTTGCATTACTATCGTCATTCAGTGGGCAAGCAAGAACGTCTAATACCCACTGCTCAGTAATATCTTGCCAGTGTTCACTAATATGGTACTTTTCTAGGCTGCGTTTAATAACGTCTGCTAAGTTGTGCTCTTTATTAACTGGGTGCTCTATTGGGCTAGTAAAATCTATTTGCTCAAAAATTTCGTGTAAACAACTCCCCGGTTTTGCCCCCTTAGGAAAGCTATATACAGAAGGTGCTTCGTCTTCTTGTACGGCAAATTCATCTTTTTCATGATCTTCATCACTGCGACCAGGCGCTAGGTGGTCGATATGCTTTTTAAAGCTCAGCGCACTAAAGCTGGTTGCTCGCCAATTACGCTCAATATTGGCTGTTACATTATTTATACTCAATGTTTGCTGAGCATCAGCGCTATTATTAAAGCTTAAAGTACCTTGGGCTAATAAATCCTCTGAGGTGAATTGCTGATAATCCATACCTGTATGCTCGCTGCAAAAATCGGCTAAATGGTTACGCCAAATTTGACTACTTGTAATTTCAAGCCCTGCAAATAACACATGCCCCAGCGCACTGCTTTGTATTGCCAAACGGCTACTTTGCCCTTGGCCAATGTTATACATACCAATAGCACAAAAGTGTACCGCGCGAGTGAGTGCTACATACAGTAAGCGTAAATCTTCGGCAAGGCGCTCTTGCTCTGCTTTTTGCAGTGCGTCATCCCCTTTACTTAAATCGTAAATTAGTGCGCCATTATTATGATACAGCGCTTCTTTCGTTTCGCGGTAGCCACTAGCAAAGGGCATAAATACCAGCGGATACTCAAGCCCTTTTGAGGCGTGCATAGTCACTATTTTAACTAAATTAGCGTCGCTCTCTAGGCGTACTTGCACTGTTTCGCCATCTTGCTGGCTTACCTTTTGTGCAAACCAGCGCAGTAAACGCAGTGTGCCCTCAAGCTCAATTTGTTTTTGCTGTAGTATTTCGCCAAGGTGCCTAAAGTCGGTAAGCCAACGCTCAACGTTGTAGCCTAGGCCTTGCCATTTAGCACTAAGTTGATTGTGGCTCATTAAGCGCTCAAGCATTGCCATAGCGCCTTGCTTGTTCCAAATATGGCTAAGCTGCGCAAAAAAGTTTAAATGCTCTTGCCATTGTGCCTCGTCATCTGCCAGTGCATATATTTCGTTATAGCTTAAACAAAATAACGGCCCTGCTAACACCCCACGTAATAGCGACTCATCATACTGGCCATGTAACGCAGTTAAAAAATTAAGTAAGTGATGGCTAAGCTCTTGGCTAAACACACTCTCGCGCGATAAATACACGCTGGCAATTTTAGCGGTGCTTAAGGCCTTTTTCATTATTTGCGCCTCAACACGGTCACGCACTAATATACAAATATCTGCAGCGCTTACTGGCTTTTCTCCAATACAGGCACGCCCTTGCTCGGCCTGCGTTAGTAAGGTGACTATTTTATTGGCAAAAAAGGTGGCTAAATGCTGCTGCCCAATGGCTTTGCCAGTCGGCTTGTTTTTTTCATCTGCGGCGGTGTCGCTAAATACACAAAATTCAAACGCAGTGGCTGGTTGTCCGTCAATCAAAAACGATTCGTCTGCTTTTTTACCTTTAGCGGCTACTGCATTAAACGGTATGGCATCGTTATAAATAAAGCTGTTAGCGTGCTTACCAAATAAGCTGTTTACGCTGCTTACTACATCGCTGCTAGAGCGAAAGTTAGTACCTAGCGTAAATTGCTGCTGTTTTTGCACCGCTTCTTTGGCACCAATATAGGTAAAAATGTCTGCGCCCCTAAAACCATAAATAGCCTGTTTAGGATCGCCAATCATCGCCAGTGTAGTGTGCTCTTGCTGGTAAATTTTACTAAAAATACCGTACTGAATCGGATCGGTATCTTGAAACTCATCTATCATAGCCACCGGAAACAACTGGGCAATTTTTTGCGCCAGTACATTGCCTTGCTCGTTATTTAATGCACTGTGTAAATTGCTAAGTAAATCATCTGGGGTGATCACGCTTTGCTCTTGCTTGCGCTTTATTACGGCTGCTTTTACCCACTTTGCCGCATGCTGCACTACAGCAATTGCTAGCCCTTGGTTTATGGTGTTATTAAGTGCTGCCAGTTGGTCAAATTCAGTTAATAGCGGATGTGTAAATAGCGGCTGATTTTTTTTATAGTTACTTATATCGCTTAAGTTTTCACTACTCCATACCTCAAACGAATACTTGCTAGTACCAAATTCAAAAAACAAATCGCCGCCTAAACAAAAGGCTTCAAGTGCTGCAAGGCTGCCTTTGCGCCCTGGCGTTTTAGAACCACTTAAGCCCGAGCCTTTAATCGCAGCTATAAACTCTTGCTCTAATACCGCTTTTTTAAATGCAGGTACACGGATTATGTACTCGTCACGCGCTTGCCATACATCATCTAAGTTTACTTGCGGGGTTATTTGCGCATTCGCTTTATTTAAAATACTCGACACTTTGCCAAACAAAGCGTCTGGCGCGGCAAACACGCCTAAAATAGCATCGGTTTTTTCTTTATTGAGTGGATATACAAAGGCGCGCCAAAAATCTTTAATGGTTTCGAGCAATATGTCGCGCTCATCCAAAATAAACTCTAAGTTAAACGCCACACCCGACTCAAACGCGTGTTGTTTTAGCATGCGCTGACAAAAGCCATGAATGGTAAAAATAGCAGCTTCGTCCATCGATTTAGCCGCTGCATCGAGTAAATCAAAGGCGCGGTGTTTATCATCAACGGCAGCTATAACTCCTGCTATAAGCTCATCTTTTGGGTCTTGCCCAAGAAGTGCATCGCGCGCGGTGATGATACGATTACGCACGCGGTCTTTAATTTCTTGCGTGGCAGCATCGGTAAAAGTTACCACCAGTATTTGCTCAACGCTTAGCGGCTTATTTAATAGCGAGTTTACATCATCGGCTATTTGCATTCCCAATAAGTAACGTAAATATAGGCCAGTAATTGTATACGTTTTACCCGTACCGGCACTGGCTTCAATTAAGCTTTGCCCTGTTAGTGGCATAGTAAGTGGATTAAGCGCTTGCATGGTCACTCTCCTTAGCGTGTGCAAATAACGGGGCGAGTAATTTATCGCTCCACTGTATAAACTCGTCTTGGCAATCGTTAAGCGATTGTACCGTTAAGCGAATATAGGGGTTTTCGCCCTCGCCTCGCCCTATGTATTGCGGGCTAAATTTACTCATGGCTTTTGCTATATCGCCGCCGCTTTTTACGTACTCGTAGCCACTTACCGGAAAAAACGCCACGGGCTCGTTGCGCAGTGCTTTGTATAACTCAAACCAATCAACTAACAATGCATCGGCATCGGTTTTACTTATTGGCGCAAAGGTAACTTGTTTATCAAGCCCAAGTATTAGCGTTTCTACTTGTTGCTCCATACTTTGCGCTACTAGGTGATAAATAAAGCCTTTAATTAAATCTTTCGCTTTTATACTAGCGCTGCGATAAAACACTTGTTTTTGCAAATAAATATGGTTTAACCAGCCTTCTATTTTAGTGTTTTCTAGTTCGAGGGCTACCTCTATAGGGTCGCTTTTGCCCCCTTTAATTTGCTCTTTCACTTGCCCTGCCAATGCGTCTACTCGGTGCTGCATACTCTCAAATATTAAGCTACCTACGTTGGCTTGTGGTAGTTCGCCGCGTTGCAATATTTGTTCTGTACTAAGTGGCAGCTCATTAATGTTGGCTTCGAGTATTTCATCAAGGTAAAAATAGCGGCGCAATGCATCTAGGCTAAAGGGCTCTTCGTCTTTTACTACTTCGTTAAATTGCGGTAATCGCAATCCTAAACTTTGTTGATAAAAACTCTCTTGGGCGTTGCAAACACTGCGAATAAACACATCGAGCTCTAACTGCTCAGGCGGTGTTGCATTAAGCGCGCTCACGACTTGTGGGGTTATTGACTCACTTGGCAGCCAAATTGGATTATAGCTGTGGTTGCTCAGCACAGTGTTTGCTTGCTCATTGGCTAAATAATAATGGCTATTAAAGGGCTGTAAATGCTGTTGGCTAATTAAACACTCTGGCAGTGATTTTTCGCTGTCGTCGCTTAATGCAAAGCTACGCCCAATATATTCTAGCAGCTCGCTCACAAGGGTTGATGGCATGCGCGGCTGGTTGTCAAAACACGAGCGACCAATGTAACTCATGTATAAGTTATCGCGGGCACTGAGTAGCGCCTCTAAAAATAAGTAACGATCATCTAATTTACGTGATCGGTCACCTTTTTGTTTTTTAGAATAAGGCACTAAGTCAAAACCAATCGGCTGTACGTTACGCGGGTAGTCGGCATCATTCAAACCCAGCATACACACCACTTTAAATGGCACGGCGCGCATTGGCATTAGGGTACAAAAGTTAACTTGCCCCACTAAAAACCGCTGCCCTACGCCTTTTTCTTGAATGCCTTGTTTAATTAAGTAACTAACAATACGCTGCGATACCGCTTTGCTGTAGTCGCCATTATTATGATGCTTTTGTAACTCTTCGAGCACGTTTTGCAGCACCAATAAATCCCAGCTGTCGTCGCTTTCGCTCTCGTAAATTGCACTAAGCAACTCGCTTAAAACATGCGCTTTGTTGGTAAGCGTATCGTCGGGCGTTAATTGCTCTTTAAAGCTTTGTAGCACATCAATAAAATGCACTAGCTTATTAAGCGTATCAAGCGCCATGCCTTCTACTTCATCGGCGCTATAAATGCCGTTAAACGGGCATTGCTCGTCGCGCATCGCAATACCTAGTAATAAACGGTTAAGCCCATGTTGCCAGGTATTTAAATCGATAGCGGGTAAATCAAAGCTGCTTTTATGATCGGCATTTATACCCCATTTAACGCCAACACGTTCCAGCCAATATTGAATTTGCTCGTACTCGTGTGCCTCCAGGCCAAATTTTTCGGCTATTTGTGTCACTTGTAATAAATCGAGAATATCCGACACACCAAAGCGCGAAAACGGTAAATTAGCTAAACTCGCAAATGAGCTAAGTACGGGTTTTTCTTGCTCTATGGCTAAATCGGCAAGTGCGTAAGGAATAAAGCGGCTGCCTTGTGCGCCACCAAAAACGGCTTCAATGTACGGGCTGTAAGTGCCTACATCGGGCATCATTACTATTATGTCTTTGGGGGTAAGCGCAGGGTTTTGATTAAATAAATTAAGTAAGTAGTCGTGCAGGCGCTCAACTTCTCGAAGCGGTGTATGGCAATCGCTTAGCGTAATACTGGTGTCGGTTGCACTTATAGGCAATTTACCTTCGTTGTTTATAAACCACTCTTTGTTATCGGTCAGTGACTCACCTTTAAACGCTAGCTGATAAATTTCACTTTGTATTTGCCCAAGTAAGGTGTCGTCAAACACATCAATAAAACCATCAATCCAACGGGCGTCTAGCTGTACTAGCTGCTCAAAGTAATCGCGACCTAATTTACCCCACGAGGATAACAGTGGGTTGCCTATAAAGTAGTATTCTTCATCGGGATTAGTTTGCTTTTTTTGCTGCGCTTCCACCAGCGGCATTTTGGCGTATTTTGCACTTATTTTAGCGGCGGTTTTTTCATCAATAATATCGCCCCAATAATGCTCACTGGGATTAAAAAAGAATAAAAATACCTCGGTTTTTTCACTCAGCGCTGTAAATACTTCAAGCTGCGAGCTGGCAATGGCCGATATACCAAATAAACTAATGCGTTGTGGTAATAAGCTGTTGTCCATTGTCTCAAGCGCTGCCAGCAGTTGTCCTTGCATATTCGCGCGATGAAACTGACTTTGCCCAAGCTCTAGGCTTAACTGTACAATGCGTCGCCATAAATCAGGTTGCCACGGGGCAATGGTTACATCAACATCATCAAGTTCATCTATACCGCTATCCCATGTGGCAATCCAATGCGGGCGGTACATTAAATATTGGTCGTACACGTCGGCTATTTTTTCACACAAGGCAAAGGTTTTTTGGCCGTCAATATCGCCCTCTAAATAGGTTTTTAGCGGTAAATACAGTGGCTCATCAATACAGCTTGGTAAAATAGCAAACAGTTTCCATGCAAGGTTGGGTTTATTAAACGCCGACTCTTTAGGTACATTTGGTAAAAGTTGCTGATACAACTGCCAAATAAAGCTCGAAGGCAGCGGAAAATCCACCTGCGCCGCTACACCTAAGTTTTCGCTCAAACCAATTTTTAGCCACTGCGACATACCCGGTGACTGCACCAGTACCACTTCTTTGTCGAATGGGCTTGCTAATGGGTTGGTTTTTAATAACTGATGAAACTGCGCTTGCAGTGCTTCCATACGGTTTGATTGAATAATATTGAGCATACTTACCTGTCCTTGCTTGAGATAAAACGAGTGTAAGATATTTTCAATTACAGGGGTAGCGATTAGCGCAAATTGGCTTTAATAAATCAGCGGGTTAGTTAAATTTTATACGCACAGTAGTGATGCTATTTACTGTGCGTTTTATAAGGGCGATAATTAATAAGGGCTAATGCTTGAGAGTTTAAACTGACTTTGCATTATTGCTTTACCATCAATATCTTTGAGCTGTAATGAAATTGACGGGTCGGCTTGTTGCCAGTCTATGCTTAAATCGCCGTAATTAACCTGGTGGGTAAAGTCCCCTATTCGGTGTGTGTTAGGGCTTACATTTTTCCATTTTTCGGTTAGGCCAGAACTGGTCATTTCTATTAGTGGGTAGTCAAGGTTGTGCTTATACTGTGAAATTTCGCCCCAGTGGGTATCGCCGCTAATAATAACTACGCCGTTTACTTTATGCTTTTTGATCAGTGTAAATAAACGCTTTCGATCGTCGGGGAAATTAGCCCACGACTCCCACCCTGTAAATTCGGGAAGTAGCTGTAAGCTTGAGGCAATTAGCTTTATAGCCGCGGGCTTTTTAAGCTCTTGTTCAAGCCATTGCCACTGCGCCTCACCAAGCATTGATGCGCCTTTAACATGACTTGGGCTATACGGGCCTTGATTATTTAGTTTGCGCTTAGTGTCGTACTCCAACTTACTTACTGCGTTTAACGCATCTCGGTTCCAGCGCAAATCTGGCATAATCACCTGCACAGTTTGCTCACCTTCACCATACGTATACGAGGTATAAATACCATCGGGGCGAGTGCGTCGTGGTGAGTTTGCAGGTTCTTGCCAAAAATCGAGCATAATTTGCCGCGACTCTTCTTTATGCGGATACTCTTTACCTGCATCGTTTTGGCCATAATCGTGGTCATCCCACATGGCTATAATAGGCGTTTGTGCTTTTAGTGTTTTAAAACCGGGCTTTGCCCCTAAACGCTGATATTTATTAGCAAGTACGCTCATATTATTAGTGTCGCCATAAATATTGTCACCTAAAAATATAAATAAATCGCTCTGCTCTTTGTTTATAGCATCGAATATAGGAATGTTTTTATCTTGATGCCCGCACGAGCCAAATAATATTTTAGAGGGAGCACTCAAAGCACTAAAGCTTACAAGTAAGTTGGTTAATACTACCGCGGTTATTATTTTCATTTTACAATCTCATTAATCGCCGGTGCCATATTCGAATTTATCTGCTTTGGATTTTGCCCAAGTGCCTTTAACACTGTTGCGGCAATTTGCGTTTGTTTTAGCTCAGTAGTTGTTTTAACTAAGCCTTGGCCTTTTATTGCAGGGCCAATCGCGGCAAGCCAAATATGTTCGGAGCCTATAATGCCCTCGGGAAACTTATTTTCGCCTATATGCAGTGCTGCTAAGGCGCGTTTTGAACTGTGATGCTGCCAGTCGCTTGCGTTACTACCACGGCCATGATCTGTGGTAATAATGAGGGTAGTGTTATTTTTATAACCCGGTGTTGTTTGAATGGTATTCCATAAATCAGCTATAAAAGCATCGCTTTGTTTTGCCGATTTTAAATACGCGTGGTAATCACCATCGTGAGCAAAGTCGTCGGTCTCTCCTAAACTTATTACTAATAATTTTGGTTTTTTAGCTAACATATACGCCTTAGCAAACCGATAAGTAAAACTGTCTAATCGTACATTACTCCAAGGGCTCGGAATTTCATTTTGCATGGCATTTAAAAGTGGCGCATTTTCAAATAAATCCTCCTCAATTGGCATAAATCCGGCGTTAACATATACCTTACTGCGCTCAGTATTAAGTATTGAAGGAAATACATCCCAGCTACCAAATAAGGCGGTGTTATTTTTAAACGCGGGTTGGTGCTCCAAACGCTCTAATATAGTGTGATTTGGGTTAGGGATTTTATCATTACTATTAATACCTTCATCTACCTCACCGCTAAGTATTTCGTTATAACCGGGATACGAAAAATACCACGGGTTACTTACCGACATATTAGAGCCTTGCTCTCTATTACCAATTATTACCCCTTGCTTAGCTACAATTTGGGTAATAAACGGCATCAGCAGTTGCTGGCGTTTTGCAGAGCTGTTATGCCAAAACTCTGTATTTAGCTGCTCTGGCTTTTTAACAAAATCGGAATTATTAATAAGGTTTTTATCAGCGCCACTAAACACCTCTTGCCAGCGCACACCGTCAAGCGTTACCAACACTACATTTTGATCAGCTGTTTGTACTGCCGCTGCAAAGTCGCTTCCTAGGGCAATTAAACTAAATACACTTACTTTTAAAATCGTTTTCATATTGTTACCGGCCTATTTTTATAATAAAAAGCCCATTAATAATGGGCTTAAAATAATTTATATTACGACTTAAAAATCTGCAGTAAACGTAACCGCAGCAGTACGAGGCGCACCAATAAAGTAAGTAGTCCCATTACCTGTGCCACCTGCTAAGTAGCTTTTATCGGTTATGTTATAAACAACAAACGAGAGATCAATGGCTTTAAATGGCCCTGCGTCTACATCGGTTGAGTAACCGGCATTAAAGTCGAGTACCGTGTAGCCGTCTACTTTATTGCGTGCTCGCGTGCCTTCGTCTTGCCATGCACCTAAACGCTCACCTGTGTATTTAGCCGACAAACCAACACGAAAGCCGTCACTAAAGTAATCGGTAGATACAACCAATAAATCTTCCGATGTATCTATTAAGCTATCGCCTTTTTTAAAGCTTGGCGCTGCAGTATTGCCATCTTTATCTTGTAGTAATACGCCTTGTGAGTCATATGCATTTGGATCATCAGACGAATATTCAGAGCTGCTATTGGTATACGACGAATAAACACTCCAGCTTGGTGTGAGCATATAGCTTGCAGAGAGCTCTAACCCCTTAGAATCGATGCCCCCTACATTTATGTATGAACCATTAGTGCCAATAGTGTAGTCAATTCCGCCTGAATCACTGCCTGGTGCAATAAAGGTAATGCGGTTATCAAACTTAACGCTGTAGGCCGTTGCGCTTAGCGTTAATCTATCGGCTTGGTAGCGTACACCAAAATCAATGTTTTTTGCTGTTTCTGGTTCTATTTCTGTCAGTGTTGAACTGTCGCGCTCCAGTACCCCGTCTTTAATTGCAGCAAAGTTTTCGCTGTAACTTGCAAATAGTTCGGTATCGTTATTTAACTGGTACAGCGCACCACCACTAAATAAAACATCAGAGTCGCTGTCTACTTTATCTGAGCTTTCGTTAGCAAAGTGGTCGTACTTTTGTAACTCAACTAAATACTGTTTAGCGCCAATATTTAAGGTTAAATCACCTAAGTTAATAGAGTCTTGGATGTACCATTTGAACGTATCTGTATCAAAGGTATTTTTGTACTGAGTCCAGTAAGGGGTGTTTTCAAAATGATGAAAAATACGTGCATCAATTACTTTGTGCCAATCACGCGACTCTTCTCGCTCGCTTTGCTCATACCAAAAACCAGCCTCAATATCGTGATCACCAAACGTCGCTTGATAGTTAGCGGTTACGCCTAAACGATCTTTTTTGTAATGGGTATGGCGATAAGACATAACGGGCGTTGCTGTATCGTCGTAACATGCCGGATTTAAATCAGGCCCCGACTCCCACGGCCAACTTAAACTTGCTGTACAGCCTGAGTTAGGTGCAAGTGGGTTACCCTCGCTATCAGCAAAACCATAAGAGCCAGCATTAGTACCGCCTTGTGTTGTTGGCTCGCCGTTTTCATCAACTGGGGTTGTTAAATATGGTGGGATCCAGTCACCACGCCCCGAGTTTTTATGATAATAAGGGCTGATCGTTAATAGTGATGTGGGCGAAATTGCATATTCAAACTTTAAATAACCTAAGGTATTTTCACGTAGCGTCCCCCAACCTTCGGCAAACATTTGATCAAAATGCGGAACCCCTGTCCAGTTCCACGTTAATTGATCCCAATTTGGTGTTTGCTCAAATTGTTCAATACTCACGCTGTTGTAGTTAGTTTCGCTTACATCGTCGTAAGATAAGCGTCCGGTTAGGGTTAAATCGTTAAAATTAGATACAAACTTAAGCTCAGCATGTTGGTTGTCTTTACCGCCATTACTTCCCGAGCCAATCCAACGGCTGGTGTCGGTTTGCGAGTAGCTTACGTATGCTTGGGTATTATCAAAAACAGTGCCTGTTTCGTGCTTAATATAATAACGCGAGGCGTCGTGGCTGCCCGATGTATAGGCAAACGTAGTGCCTTTTTCGTGACTGGGATCTTTACTTACAAAATTAAATGTACCGCCTAGCGCTTCCAGCGATGCCGATTTAATATCAGACGTACCTTGGCCTACTTCAACTGTAGCCAGGTTTTCGCTGTCTAGGTAACGGTTAGCTTTAGCGCCGCCACCGTAATTAGAGCCACCATTGGGTATGCCATCTACTGTCATCCCTAATTGCTGTTGGTTACCGTCAATACTAAAACCACGCATTGTAATTGTGGTAGACCAGTCGTCACCACCAAATGCATCACCTTCGTTTATGCTAATACCCGGTAAATTATCAATCACCGACAATATACTTGCTACCGAACTTTGTTGCTCAAGCATTGCAGGCTCAATAACGTTGTTAGCGTAGCTGGTAGGCTTAGCGACTACGGTTATTTCTTCTATAGTTTTGTCGTTTGCATAAACAGATGTTGATACAGCCATGGCTATAGCCATGCTCAAAAGCGATTTGTTTTTTAAAGCGTACATTGTTGTCCCGTTTAGTTTTAATTATTAAAAATTAATTATTATGAAAACGGGAGCAGTATGAGTTTTAAATATGACAACGGGGATGAACTTTATTTACATAAAAATTAAACAAATATGGGAAATTTATGGCAGGAATATGTACAAAAAAAGACAACCCAAAAGTAAGCTTATGGGTTGTCTTAAAAATCGTTTTAAATAATTATAAAACTAATAGTTACACCAGCTCGCTAAGCATATCGGCATTGTATTCTACCAGCGGTTGATTATTACTAATTTTGCTTATGTAGTCTGGGTTTGCAATAAGTGGGCGACCAATGGCAATTAAGTCAAACTTAGCGTCGTTAATCGCCTCTTTTGCTGTCTCAAAACTATAGCTACCCACACCTACTAACGTACCTTTGTAGCCTGCGCGTAAAAACTCAGAAGTGTTTTTGCCTTCAAGCGAGTCAAAACGCATGCTGTCGTCAAAAATTCCACCATGTAAGTAAGCAAGATCTTTTGTGTCTAATTCAGCTAACAAATAATCAAATACGGCTTTGTCGCGGCTATCCTCGGTCATATTAAAATAAGCACCCGGCGTTACACGAATAGCGGTACGTTCGTTTCCAACGACAGCAATAACTGCGTCGGTTACTTCAAGCGCAAAACGCGCCATGTTCTCAGGCGTTTGGCCGTATTCATCATTGCGCTCATTTGCTGCATAATGTAAAAACTGATCAATTAAATAACCGTTAGCACCGTGAATTTCTATGCCATCGAAGCCTGCTTCTATTGCGTTTTCGGCTGCTTTTGCGTAATCGGCTACTAAGCTTTTAATATCATCTGTGGTTGCCGCTTTTGGCGTAATGTAAGTAAGCTCACGCATGCGCGGAACTGTCCCTTCTACACCAATTGCTGATGGCGCAAGTACATCGCCATCAAAAAAGTGTGGATGAGCAACACGGCCAACATGCCAAAGCTGGGCAAATATTTTGCCCCCATTGGTATGTACTGCGTCGGTTACTTTTTTCCAGCCCTGAATTTGCTCACTAGTAAATAAACCCGGCGTATTAGGATAGCCTTGCGCGTCTGGGCGAATAATTGTCGCTTCGCTAATAATTAACCCTGTATCTGCACGGCGCGCGTAGTAGTCAACCATAGCTTGGGTTGGCACTAGGTTATCATCAGCCATACTGCGCGTTAACGGCGCCATTAATACGCGGTTTTTAAGCTCAATTGTGCTGTTTAATTTATACGGGGCAAGTAAATCAATCGACATTGTGGATCCTTTGTGTGGGAATGGCTAAGCACTAAATGCTCAACCTAAATAGCAAGTATGGTGTGTAAATGCGGCCATTTGGTAAACATTCAAGGGTATTTTTGAATGAACGCTCAAATTAATAATAAAACTTATACTTACAGAGCCGTAAATTAGATCTATATAGGGTAAATTAAATAATAACTTTTCACCACACTGTCATATAACTCGATATACTTACACTTAATACCAAGCCATAAACTTAGAGTAAGCAAATTATGACAACAGCAAATAACACAGAACAACACGACGTAATTTTAGGCCTTGGTGCCAAAAAACGACTCGCTTTTATGTTTGAAACCACACAGCAATTTAAACAAGTATGGATTTTAAACGATGACGATGGCTGCGTTATGCTCACCAACGAAGATGACGACTGCGTACCCGTATGGCCAACTCGCGAGTTTGCACAAGCATGGGCCACTGGCGAATGGGAAGGTTGTACGCCTAAAGCTATTCCCACACAAGATTGGATAAACCGCTGGACACCCGGCTTAGAAGACGACGACTTACTTATTGCCGTTTTTCCAACCGAAGACGACGACGGCACTATACTGTTTCCGGATGAGTTTGATACACAATTAAAAATGCCAAAGAAAAAATATTAAGCACTTTCCCTCAAAACAGTAAAGCCATGCTCACAATAATGGTTTTACTGTTTTATACAGCCCCTTTGCAATTGCGGCCCTTATTAAATACTCGCTTTATATTACTAAGCTATAAATTTCCATCCAATTAAATCGCCCGCTAAATAGCATAATATTGTAACTATTAATGACCAACACGCCCTAAAAATTAAAATAAAATATACATTTTAAATAATTATTAACTATATTTTTAAATACAATAAATTATGGTTTTTTTAATCGCTAACTTTTAGCCAAATAACGTCGGCAAACCGATTTAAAGCAATAGGAAAATGGTTTTTCAGGCGTATAATCCACACACTTTTATACCCTAGGGTCAAATTATGTTTCAACTCCGTCTCATTACTATTTTAAGCGCTATCTTAGCGCTATTTGCTTGCTCTGAGCCAGTACCTGAACCAGCTAAACAAACAACCGCTAAAACCACTGCTGTTGAAAAAGCAACCAGCCAAAATGCAACTAGCATTACTACAAAAGCAACGGCCGAACCACAATCAGATATACAAAAAGCGCTAAGCAATGCGCCAGTAATTACTAACCTATCAGCAAGCCACCCAAACACCTTATCAACGCCAAATATTAACGATTTAGATAATAGCCCTGAATCTGATTTAATTCGTTACGGGCGTTTATTAGTTATCGATACCTACCGCCAATTACCCGAAAACGTTAATAACAAACTAAACTGTAGTTCTTGCCACCTAAACGAAGGCCGCGTAGCTAACGCAGCCCCTTATGTAGGTATGAACGTGGTTTATCCTAAGTTTCGTAGCCGTAATGCTAAAATAAACACTATTGAAGATCGTATTAATGGCTGTTTTCAACGCTCAATGAACGGCCAACCATTAATAACCGACTCTACACAAATGCAAGCTATGGTCAGCTACATGAACTTTTTATCGCAAGACATAAAAACAAAAGATGACTTAAAAAGTAATAATGGTTTTATAGCAATTAACAAAGACCTAGAGCCAAACGCAGAAAATGGCAAAACATTGTATACACAGCACTGTGCAAGCTGCCATCAAATGGACGCCAAAGGTTTATACCCTAGTGGCACTTATATGTTCCCAGCAGTAGCAGGCGACAACTCATTTAATGACGGCGCAGGTATGGCACGTACTTATACCGCAGCTGCATTTATAAAAGGCAACATGCCACTTGGCCAAGAAGGTATTTTAACTGACCAAGAAGCCGTTGATATTGCATTTTACTTTAGCCACCTAGCACGTCCAGCATTTGCCGCTAAAGCAAACGACTGGCCTGAAGGCGGCGCACCAAAAGACGTACGCCGTTAATAGTATTAACCACGGTTAAATAATAAAACCAAAAAGCCAGTTGGATTAACCCACTGGCTTTTTAATAACATATATAATTTTATTACAGGCACAAAAAAGGACGTCATGAGACGTCCTGATATTGAATAATGGTGGGGGGAGAGGGATTCGAACCCTCGTTAGGGATTAACCTAAACACACTTTCCAGGCGTGCGCCTTCAGCCACTCAGCCATCCCTCCACGGCGTTGCTACATACTAGGTAGTGCAACAAGCGCGCTATAGTATGAAATAGCCGCCATAGGTGCAAGGCATTTTTAGTTTTGAGCTTTTAACTGCTCACTTATCATTCATATTTTTTATGCTGTGCACAAAAAACGGCTATGCGGGTGGCATAACCGTTTTTTAGGCGTTAACTTAACGTGCGTTTTTATATTCGTTAATTTTACTTTGCCATTGTGGCGGTAAAATCAAGCATGCGGTTAAGTGATTTAAGTGCGCCTTCGCGTAAGTCCATGTCAACAAACACTTCTTTACCTTTGGGGTCTATCAGAGCTTCTTCAATCGCTTTTAAGCCGTTCATTGCCATCCAAGGGCAATGCGCACATGTTTTACATGAAGCGCCTTCACCGGCAGTTGGAGCGGCAAAGAATTCTTTGTCTGGGCATAGTTGCTGCATTTTATAAAAAATACCGCGATCAGTGGCAACAATAAACTTTTGATTGCTCATAGTTTGTGCCGCTTTGATCAATTGACTGGTTGAACCTACTGCATCAGCAAGGGCAACAATTTCCTCTGGCGACTCTGGGTGTACGAGTACGCCCGCATCTGGGTGCAGCGCTTTCATGTCTTTTAGAGCTTTAGTTTTAAACTCGTCATGAACGATACATGCACCATTCCACATGATCATATCTGCGCCGGTATTCTTTTGAATATAGCTACCTAGGTGCTTGTCTGGGCCCCAAATTATTTTTTCACCTAGTTCGTCTAAGTGCTCAACAATTTCCAGTGCACACGATGAGGTTACAATCCAATCTGCACGCGCTTTTACTGCGGTAGAGGTATTTGCATACACTACTACTGTGCGGTCGGGGTGCTGATCGCAAAACGCTGAGAATTCATCTACCGGGCAACCTATGTCTAACGAACAAGTCGCTTCGAGCGTTGGCATAACCACGGTTTTGTTAGGCGTTAATATTTTTGCGGTTTCACCCATAAAACGCACACCCGCTACAATGATCATGTCGGCATCGTGGCGTGTACCAAAACGCGCCATTTCTAGCGAGTCGGCAACGCAGCCGCCGGTTTCTTCGGCTAGTGCTTGTATTTCAGGATCGGTATAGTAATGGGCAACTAATACGGCATTTTTTTCTTGCAGTAGTTGCTTTATACGTGCTTTGTATTCGCCTTGTTCGTTTTGTGTTAACGGTGCTGGCTTAGGAGGGAAAATATAGCCTTCAGGCATAATAGTTTGAGCTAGACTCATGTTCTCGACCACTTCATCTATATTGCATTAATTACGATGAATTATACGAGAATATAAAGCTAAATAACAGCTATCTGCTCAAGGTGTTTATAAATAAAAAGTTGAAGTTTTAAAAAGACGCTATTAAGAAGGGATTGTCTAAAAATGGTGGGGCATGATGGATTTGAACCATCGACCAATTGATTAAAAGTCAACTGCTCTACCAACTGAGCTAATGCCCCCCTTTGATAACTAATTAGCAAGGCTGCTAGTTAGTTGATTGCGTAAATCCGCCGACTAATACTTTACTTTCACTGCTCATAGAATGGTGGGGCATGATGGATTTGAACCATCGACCAATTGATTAAAAGTCAACTGCTCTACCAACTGAGCTAATGCCCCGCT
>NZ_JACJDO010000025.1:0-14412 GCF_014163535.1 Pseudoalteromonas sp. SR45-4 | reverse complement strand
TTACGTAAATCCGCCGATTCCAGCCATTCTTAAATATAAAGAATGGTGGGGCATGATGGATTTGAACCATCGACCAATTGATTAAAAGTCAACTGCTCTACCAACTGAGCTAATGCCCCGCTCTGGGTGCTTAATGTAATAATTAATTAAGCTTACGTAAATCCGCCGATAATAGACCATTATTACTATAAATATAATGGTGGGTCATGATGGATTTGAACCATCGACCAATTGATTAAAAGTCAACTGCTCTACCAACTGAGCTAATGACCCGCTCTATTTTTGTCGCATTTCGAGTGGGGTAACCATTCGTTTGCTGCGGGCGCTTATAATACTTATTTATAAAATGAGTGCAACCGAAATTGTCTCTTTTTTTAAGTTTTTATGCTTAGCTGAACAATTTTAGACCGCTTATGACAAAAAGCAGCCTAATCAAGTCTCTTGTATTAATTTTATAAGCGCTTTGTGGCCAATTTTGCAGCAGTGGTACTTGGATACTGATTAATTAAATCGTTCAGTATTTTTTGCGCTTCGGCTGCTAAATTTTGCTCTTGTAGCAAAGTACCTAACTTTAACATGGCATCTGGGCGCTTATTTGAATTTGGAAATTCATTAACCACCACTTTAAAATGCTCCGTTGCTTTAGCTGGGCTATTTTTTATCGTGAGTAACTGCCCAAGCCAATAATGTGCATTTGATGCATACACAGAATTTGGGTAGGTAGTTAAAAAAGTTTGAAACTCTGGGATCGCCTGATCATAGCGTTTATCTTTCATTATTAACGCAACAGCACGCTCGTATGCTTCGTTTTCAGATAAATCGGCACTGTATGTCTGAGTATCGCTAGCTTGCGTGTGATCAACTGCAGGCGCTGTAGCAGCTGGTTGACTATAGGCTTGGCTTACGCGGTTTTCAATTTCTTGATAAAGCTCGCGCTGACGCTGCAGCACTTTTTCTAGCTTATAACTTTGCTCTTCGGTTACACCACGAATTTGGCTTACTTCATCTTGCAATAAATTAAGCTGTTGCTGTAACTCAACTTGTAAAAAGTTACGTTGTTGCATCATGCTCTCTAACGACGCTAAACGCTTTTCAATACTCGATTGTGAACTTGCAGCTTCTGAAACAGGAGCGGGAGCAGCCATTAACTGGGTGCTCCCGCTCAATATCATGGCTGCCAAAATAATTTTCGGCTTCATAATATCTCTTATCTTAGTAAACTAGTACCGCACGGCGGTTTTTAGCGAAAGCTGATTCAGTGCGAGATTTAACCATAGGTTTCTCTTCACCGTAGCTTACCACTGACATTTGGCTTGCAGAAACACCTAAGCTTTGTAGGTATTTTTCAACTGCTTGGCCACGGTGCTCACCTAGTGCAATATTGTACTCTGGCGTACCGCGCTCATCTGCGTGGCCTTCAATAAGTACTTTAACAGATGAGTTTTGAACTAAAAACTCAGCGTGTGCGCGTAATAAATCAGCGTACTTGCCTTCAACTGTCGCTTTATCAAAATCAAAGTAAATTACTTGCTCTTGACGAAGTGCTTCGTATTTTTGACGAAGTTGCTCTTCTGCACGTTGCTCTGGCGAAATTGTCGCTACTTCAACTGTGTCAGTATTTGTTGATTGCTCAACCATACCTTGATTTGATTGGTTAGCTGCGCCTTCATCTATATCTGAAGATGAGCTACAAGCTGCTAAAGCCATTACTGGCACAGCAATTAGCAGGCCTTTAAGTATTTTATTAAGTTGCATTGAGTAGATTCCTATTTTGAGTAAACCAGCAATTATTACTGTAAATATGGCGACCAAGCTGGCGCCTTTACTTGTCCGTCTAGCACAGGTAACCGTGCTTTAAAGCGACCGTCCATCGATACCAGCGCAAGTACCTGTTTATTATTATGAAGCGTGCTATATATAATCATCGAGCCATTTGGCGCTATACTCGGTGATTCATCAAGGCGAGTTCGTGTTAATACCTGAAACGCACCTGTAGCCAGCTCTTTTTTAGCAAGATGGTACTGCCCGTTGGTACGGTTAACCATCACTAATTCTTTGCCATCGGGTGTTATTGAACCTGCTAGGTTCATATCACCATCAAAGCTTAATCTTTGTGTTCTGCCAGTTTTTAAATTTAACTTATAAATCTGGGCATTACCACCCCTTTCAGATGTAAATACAATATCTTGGCCATTAGGATGCCACGATGGCTCTGTATCTATACTGCGATGACGAGTAAGACGCGTTTCTTTGCGTGTTACTAAGTCTAGTAAATAAACTTCGGTTGCACCGGTTTTATCTTTTGAAAGTACTAATAGTAACTTTTTACCATCGGGCGAAAACTGCGGTGCACCGTTAATACCAGGGTAACTAGTAACCAATTCACGTTTACCTGAGTATAGGTCTTGAATGTAAATTTGGCTCTGACGATTTTCAAACGTTACATAGGCTAACTTAGTGCCATCGGGCGACCATGCTGGCGACATTAACGGCTCTTTAGAGCGCAGTAATACTTGCTCATTAAAACCATCGTAATCAGAAACTACCAGTTGATAAGGTCTGTCGTCATTATCGCGTACTATAACATAGGCTATTTTAGTTAAAAATGCGCCTTTTTCACCGGTTAGCTTTTCGTAAATCACATCACTTATACGGTGTGAATAACGACGAAAGCCGGTGTCGCTAATAATACTTTCACGTGCTTCTAAAATATGGTCTTGGTTTTTAATCAATTTACCGTTAGTCATCATTTGCGTTTGACCACCGGTAATTTGCCCACGAATAACATCAACCAGTTCATAACGCACCAAGTAGCGGCCATTAGATTGCTGCTCAACTTCGCCAACTAATATCGCCTCTACTCCTTTGTTTACCCAAGAAGCATAGTTAATATCGCTATCTTTACTTGGCTGTTGCGGCATTTGTGCTACATCTACAGGCTTAAATTTACCACTGCGCATTAAATCTGCAGCAATAACTTCGCTGATCTTTTGTGGAATAGGGCCAATACCTTGATACTTAAATGGCACAATAGCAATTGGTCGTGCGCCATCTATACCCTCTGTTATTACAATTTCCAGGGCTGCATTTGCAACGCCCTGAAAACCCAATAATAAAATTAAACAGGCTACTTTTACTTTGTTGAACATATCATTCCTTTAAAATTCTGGCTTGATTGTTAAATTTATATTCTTAAGTTGGTCGAATACGTCTTTATCTTTTGATACCGGTAATGTGTCGGCCATACGCACCGCTCTTAATGCAGCTTCACACACTAATCTATCGCCGCCTAATGAAGTCACTTGCGTTACTAAGCCATTAAAGCCTAAACGAATGTTAACTCGGCACTGCTGATTTTTCATTTTTTCGTCAATCAGTAAGTTTTGCTGTATACGCGCCATTATTAATGCACGGTACTTATCTACTTCACTCACTACTTGTTGTTGGCGTATTTTACTGCGGGCAGCCTGCTCTTTAGCAAGTTGCTCTTGTAACATTTGCTCTTGCATTGCTTGCTCACGCTTACGCTCGGCTTCTGCTTCGCGTTTTTTGCGTTCAGCTTGTGCTTTTTTAAGCGCATCTTCCTCAGCTTTGCGTTTATCAGCGGCAGCCTTTGCAGCGTTTTCAGACTCTTGCTTTTGCTTTTCGGCTTGCTTAGCTTTAGCACGTTCTTGCTGCTCTATGGCACGTGCTTTTTTAGCTTGCGCTTGCGCCTCTGCCGTTTCTTTCTCTTTGGCTTTACGCTGTTGCTCTAACTTTTTAATTTGTCGTGCTTCTGATTCTCGCTCTTTGCGCGCATTACTAGCTCTGCGCTCTAAATCGCGAATGCGTTTGTCTTCAGCTCGCTTTTGATCGTCTTCTTTTTTTCTAAGTTGCGCAATTTTTTGCTCAACCTGTTTTTGATCAACCGTTACCGCAGACACCGCTTTATCTACATCGGGAATAGCCGAATTAAGTGTAACTTCCATTACCTTAGGCGCTGGCGGATGAATATTTGCGGTGGCATACAAAAACCCACCTAATGCCACATGTAAAAGTACTGATTTAATTAATGGTGTTTGCATAAGGCTACTTCGTCCCCTCAAAGGATTCTGTCATTAACCCTACCGATGGCACGCCTGCTCTTTTTAAAAAGTCCATTAATAGTAATACTTCTTGATATGACACTTTGCCCGAGCCTTTTATCATTACAGGTACATCTGGATTTTTCATCAGCTGTAACTTAATTACGGCAGCTACATCTAGCGCTTCCATTGGCTCTTCAGGGTCGGTGCCTACGCTTACATAGTATCGGCCATCAGCATCTATAGAGGCAATAATAGGTGGCGTATCTTTAGTATCAACTAAGTCTGACTCTTCCATTTTTGGTAAGTCAACTTTAACACCGTGAGTAATGAGAGGTGCTGTAGCCATAAATATAATTAGTAGTACCAACATTACATCAATGTAAGGCACTACATTAATTTCTGCGACCGGACGGCGCTTTTTACGCTGATACATTCGCTTGGGCCTCTATTTGAGTAGCTGCTTGACGGTGTAGGATATTAGCAAACTCTTCCATAAAGTTAATGTAATGCGTTTCTAATTTTTCAACTTTATTAGCAAAACGGTTATAAGCAATAACAGCTGGAATAGCTGCAAATAAGCCCATTGCAGTAGCAATCAACGCTTCAGCAATACCTGGTGCTACCATTTGTAGCGTAGCTTGCTTAACTTCGCCCAGTGCAATAAAGGCATTCATTATGCCCCATACTGTACCAAACAAGCCTATATATGGACTAATTGAGCCCACGGTTGCTAAAAATGACAAACTTGATTCTAATTTTTCTACCTCACGTGAAAGCGCCACGCGCATGGAGCGATGTGTGCCTTCCATAACAATGCCAGCACTTTGAAATGTATTTTTTTTATGACGTGCAAACTCTTTAAAGCCAGCGGTAAATAATGCTTCTATACCTTTTGATTGCCCACTACGTGATGAAATTTCGCTATACAGCTTACTTAAATCAATTCCAGACCAAAACTTTTGTTCGAACTTTTTGGCATTGCTTAAAGCGTCTGAGATTGCTTTTTTACGCTGAAAAATAATAGCCCACGACATTACCGACATCGCTACTAACGCTAGCATCACTAGTTGCACAAGCAAACTTGCTTCTAGAATTAGATCTAAAAAATTAAGCCCTGATCCCACGTTAAACTCCTAAAAAATTAAAAACACATCAAATTGATTTATTTGGATAATATGACCTTACACCAGAACTACAAAGGGTAAGCGTCTAAAATTGTAGCTAGTGTATATAGTGTATTTCCCGCTTACAACGATCTTGCTATGAATAGACAACAAAAAACGTTAAAAAATTCTTTTATTTTTATTAAACCGTAAAATAACCCGTTTATTATAATTGCGTAATTAATATTAGTGTTTATTAATGCGCTATTATAAAGGTAACACTCAGTTAAATTAGCTGTTTATTCAAAATATAAGCATAAGCACGCAAAACAACCTAAGGTTTACTTTAACGTAATAGTAAAACTAATACCGAAATTTACTGTAAAATACAATATAAGCAAATAATTTCATAAAGTTATAATGTTAACGATTAATTAACGTGCAATAATTGAACATTCATAAAAAGCATTCAGATTAGTTTTTTTTATCTGAAATTATAAATTTTCTAGTTTGAACAAAAAACAACTCTTCGGTATTATTACCTCATACCGAACTAACGCATTAAATGAAAGTTTTCATTGCACCCAGTTCTTCGTAATATGACATTTCATCGTATTACATTGTTTTACTTTTTTAGGATAAAACCTAAGTAAGTAAAATAGAGTTCCCAAGATTACTTCCTTCAACTTGTTGTTTGCCCGCATTATTTGCGGGCTTTTTTTTGCCCATAAATAATCTTCATAACATGAATACCTAGGTATTAAGTTAGCATCACAACTTTAGCGTTTATAACAATTGCATAAAGCCTAAGCTAGTGCGCCACAGCAAACCACCTATTAGTTAACACCAGCAATATAACGCAGGCACAATAACCTTGATTGACTTAACGCATCGTGAATTATTGCTAAATTTAAGTACGCATACCAACCACATTAAAACTCACCAAGTATAGCGCCAATAACGTGCCTATAGAGTAAATATAACGCAGCGCAAAGCAACATAAAACACGGCTAAGCATAAACTAAAAAGCCATTGCAATTAATTAATCGCAATGGCTTTTTAAATTGGGTAAAGCTTTTTATTAGTCTTGCTTTGGTAGTAAACCAAAGTGATGATATGCGTTGTCTGACACTATTCGTCCACGGGGTGTTCGCTGAATAAAGCCCTGTTGAATTAAAAAGGGTTCGATTACATCTTCAATAGTCTCTTTTTCCTCGCCAATAGCTGCAGCTATATTGTCGAGCCCAACTGGGCCGCCCATAAATTTTTCTATAATGGCGAGTAAGTACTTACGATCCATATAATCAAAACCGCTTTTATCTACATCGATCATATTAAGTGCCAGCTCTGCCACTTCGGCGTTTACCGTACCGTCTGACTTTACTTGGGTGTAGTCACGCACTCGGCGTAGTAATCTATTGGCAATACGGGGGGTACCGCGTGAGCGTTTAGCAATTTCAACTGCACCCTCGTCGCACATTTCTAAATCAAGAAAATGCGCCGATCGCCCTACTATGTACGATAAGTCTTCTACTGAATAAAACTCTAAGCGCTGCACAATACCAAAGCGGTCACGCAGTGGCGAGGTTAACGAACCCGCGCGAGTCGTTGCGCCAATAAGCGTAAACGAGGGTAAATCTAATTTTATCGAGCGTGCTGCTGGGCCTTCACCTATCATAATATCAAGTTGGTAGTCTTCCATTGCTGGGTAGAGTATTTCTTCAACTTGTGGGCTTAACCTGTGTATTTCATCAATAAATAATACATCACCTTCTTCAAGGTTGGTTAGCAATGCGGCTAAATCACCGGCTTTTTCGAGCACTGGCCCTGAGGTTGCCTTTATATTTACCTGCAGCTCGTTGGCAACAATATTAGCTAATGTAGTTTTACCCAAACCTGGTGGGCCAAAAATAAGCAGGTGATCGAGTGCTTCGCCTCGGCTACGGGCCGCTTCAATAAAAATTTCCATTTGCTGTTTAACATGCGGTTGACCACGGTAATCGGCGAGTAATTTTGGCCTAATTGCACGGTCTATAGAGTCTTCGTTGGGTTTTTCAGTCGCGTCAATTAAGCGATCAGCTTCGATCATAGGTTACTCACAGCATTGATTTTAAAGATTCTTTAATAAGAACTTCAGTAGACATATCGGGTTTACTTACTGATTTTACTGCTTTTTGCGCTTGTGGCAATTTATAACCTAGCGACACCAAAGCCGACACAGCATCATCGGCGGCATTATTAGCAATTGTCGCGTCGCTAAACGGCTCAATAACCGCACTGTCGCTGAAAGGGGTGAATAAATCGTTGCCCCAATTTTTTAACCTGTCTTTCATTTCGAGTACTAGCCGCTCGGCGGTTTTTTTACCTACACCGGGTAATTTAACTAAGCTTGTGGAGTCTTCGTTATTTACACAGCTTACAAATTGCTGCGCCGACATACCCGACAAAATAGCTAAACCTAGCTTTGGCCCTACGCCATTGGCCTTTAATAACTCTCTAAATAAGGCACGCTCTACTTTGTTGTTAAAGCCAAACAATAGTTGTGCATCTTCGCGTACTACAAAATGAGTATAAACAATGGCACTTTCGCCAACTTTAGGTAAGTCATAAAAGCAGGTCATTGGCATTTGCACTTCGTAGCCAACACCACTTACCTCTAATAATATTTCGGGAGGTTGTTTTTCTACTAAAATACCATTTAAGCGACCAATCATAGTTATTTCCTTAAACGTCCTCTAACGGTTTTGCTTGCGCTACCCGCTAGTTTTATTAAATTTTGTTCTGAGTGCGCATGGCAAATAGCAATAGCCAGTGCATCGGCGGCATCAGCTTGTGGCGTACCAGGTAGTTTTAAAATGTTTTTAACCATATGCTGTACTTGAGTTTTATCGGCGCCACCATTGCCTACTACGGCTTGTTTTATTTGCCTTGCTGAGTATTCAAATACTGGTAAGTCGGCCATTGCAGCGCCTACAATAGCAGCACCACGTGCTTGGCCTAGCTTTAAGGCTGAGTCGGGATTGTGCGCCATAAACACTTTTTCTATCGCGAAGGTTTCTGGCGAAAACTGCTCTATAAGCTGGGTAATGCCTTGGTAAATCATTTTAAGTCTTATATGAAACTCATGATCCGCTAATTTAATGCAACCACTGCCTAAATAAGTGAATTTAGACCCCTGATGCGCTACAACACCGTAGCCAGTTAAGCGTGAGCCTGGATCAATCCCTAAAATTATGGCCAAAAAGCACTCTCATTATTGTTATTCGTTAATTAGGCTAATAATGCCAGAGCACTGTATAAATTACCAGTAACAATAAAACAAAAACGCCCACTTAAGTGGGCGTTTTCCTTTTGCTTAAATATTGGCAACTTAACCTAACGCACGCACCAGCCCTTGGGTGTTTTGCTTAAGTGTGCGAGCAATCATAAAATAGCCTAACCCCGCTACAAACACTCCACCTGCCACCGGTCCTATTATCCAAATATGCGGATGTAACTTACCCGCCAGATCAAATAACTGCTGCTGTACAATTAATAGCGCAATATCACTAAAAAAAGCGGCAACTAAACCGGCCAAACCACCAAGCAATAAAAACTCATATAAAGTGGCGTTTTTTATAAGCCGGCTTTTTGCACCAAGTGTGCGCAGTATTACAATTTCTTGCATGCGCTCGCCTAAGCTTGCTTGCACTTGCGATATTAATACCAGTGCACCACACAACACCACAATAGTAAGTACAAAGCCAATTGCAAGTGACACTTGCTCTATGGTTGATTGTATTTGTTTAACAAAGTTACCTACATCTATGGCGGTAACCGTTGGGTAGCTGCGCAGCAATTGACTAAAGTCGCGTTTTTGATCAGGCTCAATACGTACCGACGAAATATACGTTGCCGGAAAGTCTTTGAGCACATCAGGACTTAAAATAATAAAAAAGTTTGGCTTAAGGGTGGCCCAGTTTACTTTACGCACACTGGTAATTTTAGCGTCAAACGACTGCGCACCAATTAAAAACGTTAACGTGTCGCCAAGTTCAACATCTAAACGCTCAAGCATAGACTCCTCAATAGATGCCTCTGCTAATGTGTTTTCATTAAACCACTGCCCTTGCACTATTTCGTTTTGCGCTGGCGGCGTTTCAAGCCAGGTTAAGTTTAGCTCGCGACCAATACCAGCGCGTGCCTCTTCATCTTTTTTCTCGTTGTCTTGCAATGATACTTCTCGCGCTACCAGCTCGCCATTTACCGCATTTACCCGGCCACGAATGGTGGGATAAAACTCCGATACCTGAATGTTTTTTTGCGCCAAATAAGTATTAATTGGCTCAAGTTCGTTTTGGGTAATATTGACTAAAAATGCATTGGGAGCATCGTCTGGTAACTGCGACTGCCAATCGGCTATCATGTCGTTTTTAAGTACCACTAAAAATAGTAATAGCTTAATAGCGAGGGAAAAGCTGATCAGCTGGACTGCATTCACATTTGCACGCTTTTGAATTGACGCAATTGCCAGCGACCAACTATTACCCGGCTTTAAGCCCAATTTACGGCCACCACCAAATATAACTTTAGACACCAAAAACAACACGCCAATTAAAGTAAGGGTTGAGGCAAACAAAATCAGAGTAATTTTTATATTATTGCTAAATAGCCACATGAGTAAAAACACGGTAAACGCACTCATAGCTAAGTGCAGCCTGCTAACCGCTAGTTTATCGCCTAAGTTACGACGCAGCACTCGCAATGGCGGAATATCAAATAAATCAAATAAGGGCTTGATAGAAAACATCACAGCACAAATTACACCTGTACTAATTGCCACTAACCACGGCTTAAAACCCGCCATTGGCAACGTTGTACCCATGCTTTTTGCTAAATAATGTGTCGCAATTTCTTGTAAACCATAGCCAATTAATAAACCCACTGTTACCGCCATTAAACACACCATTAATAAGTGTGTAAGGTAAATTTTGCGGATCATTGCGCGGCTACCACCTAAGGTTTTCATCATAGCAACTGGGTCGTATTGGCGTTCACAATAACGCTTTGCAGATACCGCAATTGCCACTGCGGCTAAAATAATGCCCAGTAAACCTGCTAGCAACAAAAAGCTTTCTGCACGGTTTAAACTATTAGATATTGGCGATTGGCGATCTTTTACGCCATACCATTGCTGGTTTTCTTTTAACTGCGGTTTTAGCCAATCGTAAAAACTATTTATATCGCTTTCATCGCCGGCATAAAGCTGGCGATAAAACACTCGGCTACCCGGTTGTATTACTTCTGTTTTTTCCACGTCGTTAATGTTTATAAGCACCCTGCGGCTACTCGAAAACACATTAAAAGGCGCGTCGGGCTCTTCTACAATTACTTTTTCAACGTTAAATAATGCAGCACCTAGCTCTACTACATCGCCTATATCTATATTTAAACTATAAAATACCGACTCGCTAAGCCACACATTGCCAAGTGTTGGTCCGCCGCTAGCAACTTCGGTTTCTCCATTTAGGCTCGATTTAACCTTAAGTTGCCCCTTTAACGGGTAACCACTTGAAGCCGCTTTTACCGAACTAAATTGCATTTCGTCGTTGGCAAATAACATAGTGTCGAAGTAAAGCATTTGTGCGGTTTTTAAATTTTGTTGCTCTGCTTTAGCTATATAAGAAGTGTCGATTACGTGATTACTGCCAAGCACTCGGTCGGCGGCAATAAAGGCGCTACTTTTTTGCGCAATGCTCTGCGCAATACGCTCGGTAACCATAGATAAAGTAAGCACGGTAAGTACCGCAAGCGCTATAGCCGCACTTATCACCGTAAGCTCACCACGGCGAAACTCCCGCGAAAATAACTTAAGCGCTAACTTAGCCCACATTTGCTATTTCCTCTGCTGAGTTTTCTACTAATCGGCCACCTTCAATTTGAATAATATGCTGGCATTTTTGTGCAAGTGCCTCGTCATGCGTTACTAAAATAAGCGTAGTACCGTGCTGCGAATTTAGATCAAATAATAACGACTCAATCATTTTACCGTTTTTACTGTCTAGGTTTGCCGAAGGCTCATCGGCAAACAGTATTTTTGGTGTGCCAATAAATGCCCGCGCAATAGCAACGCGTTGCTGCTCACCACCAGAGAGTTGCGACGGATAATGGTCGATGCGATGACCCAAACCTACCTTTTCTAGCAAAATAAGTGCTTGCTGTTTAGCGTCGCGCTCCCCTGCAAGTTCAGCGGGTAGCATTACGTTTTCAAGCGCTGTTAAACTTTGTACTAACATAAACGACTGAAATACAAAGCCTACTTTTGCGGCGCGCAGCCCAGCACGCGCTTCTTCATCGAGATTATGTAGCGGCTCGCCATCTAAAAATATTTCACCGCCACTCGCCGTATCAAGCCCAGCTAACAAACTAAGTAACGTAGATTTACCAGAACCAGAAGTGCCCACTACCGCAACAGATTCGCCATGCTTGACATTAAAGCTGATGTCGCTGAGGATGGGCAACTCACCTTCAAAGGTAGATACCACTTTAGACAAACCATTTACTTGAATTATATTTAATTGAGAAAGCGCTGACATATGACTCATTCAATCCTACGTTTTGTATTCATTTTATTTTTAGTTATCAAGCCACTAAGTGCAGCAGCTAATAACACCATTTTAATACTTGGTGACAGTTTAAGCGCAGCCTACGGACTTAAACAAGAACAAGGCTGGGTACAATTGTTACAAGATAAATACGATGCTGAGCAAAGTAATATCAAACTTATTAATGCCAGTATCAGTGGCGAAACAACCGGTGGCGCACTGCGCCGTGTAGATGCTTTGCTAGCGCAGTATCAACCAACTCATGTACTTATTGAGCTGGGCGCAAACGACGGTTTACGTGGTTTTCCGGTGAGTAAGCTACAAGCTAACTTAACCGAATTAATCAAAAAAAGCCAAGCAGCCAATGCCACCAGCGCTTTAATGGAAATTTATATTCCCCCCAATTACGGGCCACGTTACAGTAAAATGTTTACCGATAGTTTTACACAAGTAAGTAAAAATACAAACGCTTACCTTATGGACTTTTTTGTACTTAAAGTTGCTGGGCAAAACGACTTAATGCAAAACGATAACTTGCACCCTAACAAAACTGCGCAACCAATACTACGAGACGAAATGTATAACACGATCAAACTGTGGTTAAATAAAGACTAGCGCCATGCTTAACTACTTTTAATTGCGCAAGGAAACTATTTTCAGCCTGCTTGCGCAAAAAACACCCAAACAAACAAATGCTTATTGATTTTTAAAAAAATACACGTACTATTGCAACCTCAGTCGGTATGTGGCGCAGCTTGGTAGCGCACTGTCATGGGGTGGCAGGGGTCGAGAGTTCGAATCTCTCCATACCGACCATTTAATAATATCTAATTTCAGAATCAAATTTAATCTCGAGCCTTCAATATTATCATAAAAAATACTTATAACTTTAATTGATAACACGAGTATCTAGGTGTAAGGTTAATTACAGATATATATTTATACGAGGTGGCAATTATGAGTAAAGATAAGAAAAAAATCACAAAAAGTATGATTTTAAGATCTGTTGCTAGCTCTACGGCCATCGAAACTGGTGCAACAGTTAAAACAATTGAGAAAAAACTAAAAGCAAATAAACTCAAATACGAGTCTCTTTCACTCGCTATTTAATTATATCCCTTACAAGCCTTTCAATATGTTGGTAATCTCTGTTTACACCCGCTTGAATTGACTTAAAATAAAAGTCTTTATGCTCATCCCACAAACTATAATCAAGTGTTCCTTTACCTGCTTTGCTACACAAAAAATCCATTAACAGACGGCTTATCCTACCGTTACCCTCACGAAATGGATGAATTAAAATAAACTCAACATGGCTCTGCGCTATAAACGAGACAAACTCTTCATCGGTCATTTCTGGTAAGTTATTAAATCGAGATAAATACTCATCTTCAAATAACCTAATATTTTTTTCAATTTGTAAAGGTGACATAAACTGAAATCCGCCTTTGCCCATATCAATACTTCTTATTTTACCTGCCCATTCATATACATTACCTAGCCACTGTCTGTGCCAATTAGCTACATTTTGAAAAGAAAAAACATCATCTTCTGGGGCAGCCATTGTAAATGTTTTTTCATATAGTTTAACTAAAAGAATGGCCTCAACATCATCCATTTCTGCTACATCAACAATCGCTAACTTGTTCGCTAAAACTAGTTTTTCAGATCCTAGTTGATATTGCGCTTCAATAGAATCAGTCTCGTATTTAGTCATTAAATTACGCCAGTAAAATGATTAGTGTAAAAGTGCTTAACAACCAATGCAAGTAACCTTTAGCGTTGTCCATTTGATATTAGTCGAAACTGACAATAAAAAATTAATGTGACACCCATTCTAATAATTAATCGCTTTAATTTTTACTAAGATAAATATCGTTTGGCTTAAAGTGTCCTAAATATTCAAAATGCTTCCGCTAGCTCAAATAACACCGTTTTTACCTACTTTTCATTCATTTTTAGGCATGCAAAATACTATGCTTTCACAGTGAAGGGGAATAACGGGTAATTTTTGAAGTAACGCTTTAAGCCAGTAGCTTTTCGCAATTACTAACGTTGGCGCGCCGCTTTCTGTTTAGGTGTTCGCAGTATCCTTCGTGCGACGCTGGGCGACCTACTGCACCATGAAATACGCGACTAAATTGTGTGGTGAGTTTTAGCCAGTTTTCGGGGGTAATGTTTACTCTTTGTAACAGGGGTAAAGTGGTACTCTCAATATGGCCTTTCTTGCCTTCGCGTATACAACGCCCGGTTAATTCTACTAGTTCAAGGTAAGATTTAAGCTCAAATGGTAATCCTTTTGCCATTTGCTTTTTTGGTTTACCTGAAAAGCGTAGGAGTTGCTTCGGTTGCTTACCCGCAGTGGCACTTTCAATGCGTATTTTTACACTGGTATGGTCTGATGTTTCAGGTGTTGCTGCTGCCTTTGCTCTTATTGGGTTTAAATCAACATATGCCATACAGGCGATTAATGCCGCTTCATCTAAAAGGGCTTGTGATTTAAAGCGTCCCTCCCAAAAGCGGCCGGTACAGTGTAAGCGTCTAGCGAACCACACCTAGCATCGATGTTCTGATTATCTAAAAATACCTGCTCAATGATAAATTCGGAGCAGGTGATGAAAACTTACAGAACAAGCGCACAGTGGCAGCAGCTTTTGC
>NZ_JACJDO010000024.1:0-63625 GCF_014163535.1 Pseudoalteromonas sp. SR45-4 | reverse complement strand
CCCGATTTTTCAAAAGCTTGGTTAAGTAATTCGGGATCTAAGATGCCAGATAAGTTATCAAGCGTTGTAAATTCATCAGCAGATGAGAAGGTGGTTGAAAGAGCTGTTTGAATATCCATAAAAAACCGTAATTAGCGAAACTAATTACGGATTATTCACGATCATTTAGATCGGTCAACCGATCAATTAACCTTAACTGATCGGCATTAGGCTAAACAGCGTCATTTTTATTGGTGTTTTTACTCTAGTGAGTTTTAGTTACTATGTAGTTTATTAAATGTTTTGCATAATAACTCAAAATAGCTGAGTAATTATTTGCATTGCTCAGTGCATTGCGCATTATCTACTTACTCACGTCAAAATTTTCTATAACAGCACTGCACAGTGTTGCTAAAGGCAGATAATAAAAAGGAACACAGATGAAACGCTCATTAATCTCATTAGCTATTGGCTTAGCAAGCCTAGGGGCATTTAATGCCAGTGCCAATATTAATATCGATAAACAGATAAATCAGGTTGAAGATAAGGTGATTGAATGGCGTCGCGATTTTCATCAGCACCCTGAGTTAAGTAACCGCGAAACACGTACCGCTGCGATTGTAGCACGCCATTTAAAAGCCTTAGGGATGCAGGTTGAAACTGACATTGCTTACACAGGTGTAGTGGGGATTTTAAAAGGCGGTAAGCCGGGGCCAACAGTAATGCTGCGTGCCGATATGGATGCACTGCCAGTAACCGAAAAAGCCGATGTGCCTTTTAAATCACTGGCAACTACCAAGTATAATGGGGTTGATGTTGGGGTTATGCATGCCTGTGGGCACGACACGCATGTGGCTATGCTAATGGGTGCAGCTGAAGTATTAGCCGCTGTAAAAAATGAATTACACGGCGATATTATGTTTGTGTTTCAGCCAGCAGAAGAAGGCGCGCCACAAGGCGAAGAGGGCGGAGCTGAGTTAATGTTAAAAGAGGGGATATTTAAAAAGTATCAACCCGATGTGGCGTTTGGCATTCATGTTATGGCAGGATTAAACAGCGGCCAAATTGGCTATCGTAGTGGCCCAATTATGGCCAGTGCCGATCGCTTCGAGATAACGGTAAAAGGTAAGCAAACGCATGGTTCATCGCCTTGGGGTGGGGTCGATCCTATTTCAGTTGCTGCACAAATTGTCTCAGGGGTTAATCATATTGTTAGTCGTCAAATAGATATAACTAAAGAGCCTGCCATTATCTCGTTTGGTAAAATAGCTGGTGGCGTACGTAATAATATTATTCCCGATAGTGTAGAAATGGTAGGCACTATTCGTAATTTTGATATGGATAACCGCCAACAAATTTTTGAAAAATTAACCACTACAGCTACGCATATTGCTAAAGCGTCGGGAGCCGAAGCACAGGTAAATATTTTTAAAGGTTACCCAGTAACGGTGAATAACCCAGAGCTTACCGCGCAAATGTTGCCAACACTCAAAAATATAGTAGGTAAAGATAACCTGTTTGATGTGCCAAAAGTAACCGGCGCAGAAGACTTTGCTTTTTATGCGCAGCAAGTACCGGGTTTATTTTTGTTTTTAGGCGGTACGCCAACAGGGCAAGATGTAAAAACAGCACCAACCAACCATTCGCCGTATTTTTATGTTGACGAGTCAACGCTTAAAGTGGGCACTAAAGCAATGAGCCAGCTGGCGATTGACTATTTAGCTGCACAGCAAAAAAACTAACATAAACTTAGCTCACGCTAGGATTAAATAAATTACGGGCGCTAATAGAAGAGGCGTCCGTGTTGTTTTTTGCAGTAATTAGCGTGTAAAAGCATTAGCAACTAGTATCAAAGAGCATAAGAAAGTACTCTCAAAGGTGTTTTTTTTACCAGTTCGGGTATTATCCGCCCCAACATAATTGATCGGTTGTAATTTATGACTCATTTAAGTGCAAAAGAAAATATTCAAGCCATTGTTAAAGCTATTAAGGCTGAAGAGGCGAAGCTACGCGCTAAGCATCCATTATTAACGCATCAAAATACCTTGGGATTGGTTATTTTACTGTTATCTCTTGGGGCATTAGTTGGGGTTGGCTTTTTATATTATTTAGCCATTATTCCTGCGTGGTTATGTATTATTTTAGCTGCTATGGCTGCATCTATTTCGCATGAGTTAGAGCATGATTTAATTCATAAACAGTATTTTAGTAATCAGCCATTTATGCATAATTTTATGATGCTAACCGTGTGGTTAATGCGCCCTAATACTATCAGCCCTTGGTATCGTCGTAAGTTACATTTACACCATCATAAAACTTCAGGCACACAACAAGACCTAGAAGAGCGCTTAGTGGGTAACGGTATTAAAAATCCTTTGTTACGCGCGTTGGTTATTGTGGATGGCTTATTAGGCTTATTAATTAACGCCAAACGTTTTTCTAAAGAAATTAAAGGCTTTCACTTTTTTAAGATATTTAATGCCGGTTTTCCTATTACCACCGCTTACTTTATTGTTTTATACAGCGTAATTATATTTCATGGCGTTAATTTATTTACTGGGCTTGCACAAAGCTCGCCGGCTTGGTTATTAAGCACTATGTCGCTATTTGAGTTTTTAATGGTGGTGTTAATTGTACCTAATATTGTGCGCTCGAGCTCGCTAAATTTTGTTACCTCGTGCATGCATTACTATGGCGGTGTAACCAATATGCTGGAGCAAACCCATGTGTTAACCAGTCGGGTATTTATGCCGTTTCACTTGTTTTGTTTTAACTTTGGTAAAACCCATAGTATTCATCACTTTGTGCCAAATCAGCCATTTTATTTACGCCAAATGCTAAGTAAAAAAGTGCTAAATGTAATGCGCGAACATGGCGTGCGTTTTAATGATTTTGCCAGTATTAAACAGGCAAATTTTTATAATGCTAACGCCAATTAAACTTTTAATTTAACTAAAACACCGTGGCAGTAATGATTGCAAAACCCACTGAAAATGAGCTAATTGCGCAATGTGTTGAAGCAATCAATTCAACTGGTTTTGCACAAAAAATAGTTAATTACATTGCTCATTTAGTGCAATTTGACTGCGCGGTGATTTTAGGCTGTAGAGCCCATAAACACCCCATTTATTTATACGACTCGATAGATACTCGACGCGAGTTATTGTTTCAGCGCTATTTAACCAATTCGTTTATTAACGATCCCTTTTATATTGAACTGTCAAAAAGTGGCCATGAAGGTGTGTATCGGTTAGTCGATATCAGTGCAAATAAAGATTTAGCAGCTTATACCCAATACCAGCAACAGTTTTATAACGAAACCGGTTGGGTAGATGAACTAAGTATAAGTGTGCGCACAGATGAGAGCCGCTGGATTGTTATTTATTTAGGCTTTTTAGAAAGCAAACAGCGCTTTAGCGCCGCACAAAAAAGCACCTTAATAGCTCATTTTAGCCTTATAAAAGCATTATGCCGCCAACATTGGGGCAATAACTTATTATTGCTTGGGCCTTTAACTACCACAGCTACAGGGCGATTAATTGAGCGTGGCTTAGCTACCTTTGCCAACGAGCAACTTACCACCCGCGAGCGACAAATAGCTATGCTATTAGTGCAAGGCTGCGACTCTAACGATATTGCTAAGCAATTAAATATCACCTTAGGTACAGTTAAAAACCACCGTAAACGTATTTACGCACAATTAAAAGTGTCTTCGTTGAGTGAGTTTTTTCAGCTGTTTTTAAACCACTTAATCACTAGCGAGTAAGATTAGTTAGCATAAATATTTGCCTTGCCTTAATACTACTTTCGCACCGTTAAACAGCGCTTCTACTTAAATTGATTAATATAAAGTACTTTCTATCCCTTTAGGGATATATGGTTGTGTAGCAGCTTTAATTAGTATTTTTACCCTAACTAATTAACACATGTGTGTGGGATAAATACAATGACAACACAATTACTGGAAGATATTACACATCGCGGCCTGGTTTCTCAGGTTAGTGATTTAGCGCAGCTTGAGCAGTTATTAGCAACCTCGCAAGTTGTGTATTGTGGTTTTGATCCTACCGCGGGCAGTTTACATATTGGCCACTTAGTACCTTTGCTAATGTTAAAGCGTTTTAGTGATGCCGGCCATAAAGCGGTGACATTAATTGGTGGCGCAACCGGGTTAATTGGCGATCCAAGCTTTAAAGCCACCGAGCGCAGCTTAAACAGTAAAGAAACCGTACAAGGTTGGGTAGCAGATTTAAGCTCACAAGTAGAGAGCGTAATGAACCCGCATTTAAGCGAGCCAATTCAATTAAAAAATAATGCCGACTGGTTTAGCGGTATTGAAGTGTTGGATTTTTTTCGCGATGTAGGTAAGCACTTTTCAATTAATAATATGATCAACCGCGAGTCGGTAAAGCAACGTTTGCAACGCCCTGATCAAGGTTTATCGTTTACTGAATTTAGTTACACTTTATTGCAGTCGTACGACTTTGCTAAATTAAATAGCGAACTGGGTTGTAGTGTGCAAATTGGCGGCAACGATCAGTGGGGGAATATAGTAAGTGGGATTGATTTAACCCGCCGCTTAAATAAGCAAACTGTGTATGGATTAACTTTGCCACTTATTACTAAATCAGACGGTACTAAGTTTGGTAAAACGGAAGGCGGCGCAATTTGGCTTGATCCGAAAAAAACCTCACCGTATCGCTTTTACCAATTTTGGTTAAATTGTGACGATGCCGATGTATACAACTTTTTGCGTTTTTACACCTTTTTATCGGTAAAAGAAATTGAAGCCATTGAAGCGAATGACATTACCAGCCAACAAAAGCCTCAAGCGCAAGGTATTTTAGCCGAGCAATTAACCCGCTTTGTACATGGCGAACAAGGCTTAGCAAGCGCGCAGCGCATTACGCAATTATTGTTTAACGGCCAAGTACAAACACTCACCTTGGCAGAGCTTGAGCAATTAGAGCAAGATGGGCTCGCCGTACACGCTATTAGCGACGCGAAAATTAATATTGCTGAGTTACTGGTTAAAAGTGAACTGGCCAGCTCAAAGCGTACTGCACGTGAGTTAATAAACGCGAATGCGATTAAAATTAATGGCGAGGCCATTACAGATGAGCACGCACAGTTAGATTTTCCGCTGTTTGATCGTTTTTGGGTAATGCAGCGTGGTAAAAAGCAATTTAGGCTTATTAAGTTAGCTTAAAGTGTTACAGGCGTGTTGAATTGAACATCCTATGAAATAAAAAACGCACATAGCCTGTCTACTAATTAGGTTAATAGCCTTTTTGAGGTAGTACTATGTGTAGGTCAATGAAACGTAGCCGTGAGGTAAAAAAGTTACAGCTTAACTTTGAAGACGATCTTAGTAATGAGCAACGCTTGCGCTTTGCTGCTAAAGCAAATATAGCGCAAGCGCGCCGTGATGCGCTTAATAAAAACAGTGCTGATAAGCATATTGCTAAATCACGCTTTTTTAATTTATTTCGTTGGTTTAAACAGTATTTACCATAAATTTAGAGGCACTAAATAGTTGCTTTAGGCTGTGGTGTTTTATTGCTATGCAGGTACACTTTTAGTATAAAACTCGTGTAATACCGAAGCACCCTTAAGGGTGGAGCTCGTTAAAAATAATGGATATATAAAATGAACATAACTGGAAGCTGTTACTGCGGCGACATAAAATACCAAGCGAAAACACAAAGTAACACGCTATTAGTGTGCCACTGTAGTGATTGCCAATGCATGTCGAGTGGGCCATTTAGAGCGGTAATAATGAGTGAGCCTAACGGTGTTACTTTTACGCAAGGTAAGCCTAAAGAATATATAAAAACGGCGCAAAGTGGTAATAAACGTGCGCAAGGGTTTTGTGGTAATTGTGGCACCTCACTTTATGCTACCAACGAAGCGACAGAAAACCGTGTATATGGCCTTAGAATAGGGGCGGTTGATCAACGCGATGAGTTTACGCCAGTAGCGCAAATTTGGTGTCAGTCTAGCGTTAGTTAGCTGAACGATTTAGTGCAAGTGCCTGCATTTGCCACCACCCCAAAAAATTAGGTTTATGATGAAAAAAATAACATTAATTACCTTATTCACCAGTGTATTGAGCAGTGGTTTTGCTAATGCAAAAAACAGTGATATTGAGCACTTAAATGCGGCCTCAGCAAGTTTACCTTTTTCGCAAATTGTAAGGGTCGATAATACCTTGTATATGTCGGGTCAAATTGGGCTTACAAGCAGTGGTAAACTAGCACAAGGTGGTTTTGCAGCAGAGACTAAGCAAACGCTCGAAAATATAAAAAGTACTCTAGAGCAGCATAATTACAGTATGAAAAACATAGTAAAGTGTACGGTTATGCTAACCGACATAAATGACTTTAAAATGTTTAATAAAATATATGCTGAATACTTTACCCCGCCATATCCTGCGCGCAGTGCGTTTGCAGTAAAAGCGTTAGCACTAAATTCAGTTGTAGAGGTTGAATGTATTGGCGCTGTTTAAGCTAAATATATAAAAAGTACTAAACTATAATTAGTTATAAAAGTGGGCAAATGATTACACCGCCCACTTTTAATTAACGCTTACGCTTTGTTGCGCATAGTAATATTACGCCCGCCTAAATAACCAAACACCGCACATAGCGCGCTCGCACCTGCGCAAAACCATAAAGTAGATGCCCAGTTACCAAAATAACTGTGCAGCGCACCTGCAATAATAGGCCCAGTAGCGGCAAGTAAATAACCAATACACTGCGCCATACCAGAAAGTGCCGCAGCTTGATGTGAGTCGTGAGTGCGTAAACTAATAAACGACAAGCCCAATATAAAGCATGCACCCGAGCAAAACCCCATAGTGATTGACCACACAGACGCATAGTCTGGCATATACAACAGTCCAATCGACGACAGGCTTGCCAACACTCCTAAAACAAAGGTGAGTACGCGCTGATCTTTTAGTTTTGCTAATAAGGGAATTAAGATAATACCGGGTAAAGCCGAAGCTACCTGAAATGAGCCTTGCAGTGCACCCGCTTGTTGTGCGCTGTGGCCACTGTCTATTAAAATGCTTGGTAACCAGCCAATAATTATATAAGTAAATAACGAGTTACAGCCAAGTAGCAAGGTAATTTGCCACGCAAGGGCTTGGCGCCACACTTTAACGTCACCGGTGTTTTCAACCAGATCTTTAGTCGGTTTGGTGCGTAGCTTTAATTGCGGTAGCCAAATAAATAAACTTATTAAAGTAATTAACGCGTAACTGGCTAAAGCAATTTGCCAGCCCATTTGTTTATATTCGGCAAGGGGAATAATTAACGCTGAGTAACTACCGCCAAAAATACCCATAGCAAGCACATACGCCGAGGTCATTACAGCCACTTTGTGTGCAAAGTCGCGCTTAATTAAACTCGGTAACAGCACATTACCTATCGCAATGCCGACCCCAATGACAGCGGTGCCTAAATAAAGTACCGGCACAGAATCTATCATGCGCGATGCTAAGCCTAAGCCAATTAAAATAAGGGCAATAAAAAGCGACACTTCTAAGCCTTGCCTTTTAGCTAAACTAGTGGCTAATGGGCTTGCTAAAGCAAATGCAATTAACGGTAAGGTGGTAAGCATACCGGCTTGTGATGCGCTTAAATTAAAACTAAGAATTATTTGGTCCAGCACGGGGGCTAAACCAGTCACTGGCGCACGTAAGTTACTGGCAATAAGTAAAATTCCCAGTACTAATAATGCGTAAGATAAGCGAGATTGAGATTGTTGAGTTAACAAGGTAAACGTCCTAGCAGGTTGGTTATTTAGCAAGAAGCAATAGAGACTAGTATAAAGGCTAAGTCACCACTATAATTTAGTAAAAGAGACATTAAATAACTAAAAACAGACAAAATGCAGCTTCCCCAAGATTGGAATGAAATAAAAAACTTTGAAATCGTGCCGCAGCCGGTTATTGCTAAAATAGAATATGCCCAGCTTAGCCGTGAAATTCCGCTGCATACTCATCCAAAAGGGCAGTTAATTTTAGCCCTGCACGGTTATGTTACCTGTGAAGTGGCAACAAAAATGTGGATGGTGCCTACTCATAGCGCCATTTGGATCCCGGCAAATGTAGAGCACAGTAATAGAGCATCTGATAATGCGCATTTATGCCATTTATTTATTGATGCAAACTTACAAGGTATGCCAAGTACAGCCTGTACATTAACCATTAGCCCATTAATAAAAGAGTTAATGCTTAGTTTGGCAAGTAATCAGCAAAACTATAGCTTAACGGGTAAAACCGCACGGCTTGCACAGGTATTATTTGATCAGCTGGTGGATATGCCAATTCAACCTTTAGACTTTGTACTATCAAAAAACAGTGTTATTAAAAACATGAGCAATCAACTTATTAGCCAGCCTTATAGCCGTAAAACATTGCCACAATGGGCACAGCAATTTGCTTTTACTGAACGTACTTTAGCGCGGTTAATAAAAAAAGAAACCGGTATGACCTTTGGTAAATGGCGCACTCAATTGCATATTATAATTGCACTGCAGGCGTTATCTAATCAGCAAAGTGTGCAGCAGGTATCGGAGCTATTAGGTTATGAGTCGGTGAGTGCGTTTATTACTATGTTTAAAAAAGTAATGAAAAAATCGCCCATGCGTTACATGAGCGATCTGGATGTTTACCAGCTATAAGTTGCTGAGATCATGGCGTTACGTGGCCGCCCTGGAAAGTAGCGGTCGCCGGTAAAGCTAGTGTAATCGGCGCGCTCGGCATAAGCGGTATCGGTTAAGTTAATAATACGCGCTGCAAGCGCTAAGTTATTTGTTATTTGCCACTGCGCTCGTAAACTTAAAATGTCATGCCCGTCATAACTGTGTAAGTTTTCAGAATCGGTATAGTAACGACCAACATGATGCCATTGCAGTGCCACATTGGCGTTATTAAACGCCTGCCAGGTTAAATCTAAATTGGCAATTTTACGCGGGGCGGTATCAACATCATTATCTTTAATATTGATATTATTGAGTATTTGCTCATTAGTATAACTATGCTTGGCATAACTGGCGGCAAAGTTAACTGACCAAGTTGAGGTGAGAGCATGCTCAAGTTCAAGTTCAATCCCGCGGTGGCGCGAGCTGCCATTATTCACGGTAAAAAAGTCGCTGTCGCGGTAAATAGTATGGTGCTTACTCATAGCATAAACCGATAAATTATAACGACTATTTTGATAAACGCCTTTTAAGCCAAACTCAGCATTATTAGCTATTTCGGCACTTAAATTAGTGGTGTTTTGCTGGCGTTGTAACTGATATAACTCGGCGGCTTGTGGCGCTCGGTAGCCACGCGAAAAGTTAGCATAAAGCAGGTTATTAACAGTGTACTGATAGCTAACCCCAAGTTTTGGCGATAAGTTACTAAAATTATTTTTTGTACTTGCAGGGCGGCTATATCGGCAACCACCAAATCCGCACTCTGTACCGTCTTCTTTCGTGCGCCCCGCTAACATGTTATTAGTGTAGTCGTATTGCATGTGCTCATAACGAGCGCCAAGAGTCACTAACCAATCGTTTAGTTGCAGATCAACACTTACAAAAGGTGCATATAAGGTGGCATTTACGTCGTAATCGTAATGCTTACCTTGGGGGACTGTAGCAACTAAAAATGCCGAGCCTTGAGTTGACTTGTTTTGACTTTGTAAAAAGTCGGCGCGGGTGTATTCGCCATCTAGGCCAAAGTTAAGCTTAATATTATCCTCTAGCTGATGTTGATAAAGCGACTGCAGCCCCACACCGGTTTGACTGTTGTACTCTAGTGGCGTACCAGGTAAAAAATGCTTAAAAAAGTCCATACTTTGGTTACGAAAATACACCGTTGTTGAGAGTGTATCGTCATTTATTTGCCAAGTGGCGTTACTCCATACTCGTAACGAACGTGCTTTTCTAAACGCATCCGGATCAAAGTTTTGTTGTGCTATGCTCTCGTCTTTATAGCTTTTAAGGCCAGTAATAAAGCCTGCGGTTTGTTGATCTAAATGGGTATAAGTAAGCCCAGAAGTAAGCGCTAAATCGCTATTATTATACCGGTGACGTAAGTTTACCTTTTGTTGTTTTACGCTTTCATCATCGCGATAGCCGCTGTCGTCAGTAATGCTGGCGTTAATACCTAACCCACTGCTGCCCATATCGTGGCCAGCACGTAATTTATAGCGGTTATAGCCAAACGAGCCATAATCTAGTCCGATTAAGCCGCCATCTTGCGTTGTATCTGGGGTGATCACGTTAATAACCCCATGCACCGCATTTGAGCCATACAGGGCAGAACCAGGGCCTTTAAGTACCTCTATACGCTGCGCCATTTCGCTATGTGCTTCAAACAACTCGTTTATATTACAAAACCCAGCTGCTCTTAGTGCAATACCATCCTCAAGTGTGAGTAAACCACCACAGGCACCTGCGCCGGATAAAACAGGTGAGCGCAGCGCGGGTAAATATTCTTGGCCATTACCACGTTGTATATTTGCGCCAGCGACTCTTTGCATGGCTTCTTCAATATGCGTAGGAGCAATGGCATTTAATTGTGCTTCATTGAGCACGCTAATAATTACGGGTAACTGTGTACTAAGCGCCTCAACACGCGACGCAGTGGTTGTTATGCGCTCAATTGGCTGAGCATCATTTTGCTTGGCAATGGCTATAAGTGGTAGCTGAGAGAGTAACAGCAAAGGGGGGAAGTAATGGCGTTTCATATATTCCTACACATTGATTATATGGCAATAGTGCTATGGTAAGCGTTAGGCAAACGTATTGAAATAACTTGCGTTAAACGGTATTGCGTAAACGATAAAGCCGATAAGTAATTGATAAAATAAAGCACATAACAGCCGGTACTACTAAAGTTGCTACAGAAAACAATTCAAATAGCATAAACCCAATTACACCACCGCATAAAAAACCTAGGGTGATCAGTAAAAACACCATGAATTTTCGGCCATCTACAGCATCGCCTTTTAATGCGCGGCCCATCATTAAACCAAGGTCGGTAAAAATACCGGTTAAATGTGTAGTACGTACTACTGCGCCACTGTAATTGGTTGCCAGCGCATTTTGTAAACCACAAGCGGCAGATGCCAGCACTATGCCATAAACAAAGGAGCTATAAAGTAAGTAGGCACTGGCTAGTAGTAATAACCCTTCAATAAACAATAAAGTATCGTAATGTCGGCCTAACTTTAACGAACCACCGTTGAGTAAAAACCCCGACAACGCAGAGCCAAGCATAAAGCTAATTATGATACTAAACAGTAATAATGCCGCACTGCCATCACTCATTAATTTAATGCCAAATAAAGTAACAGAGCCCGACAAATGAGAAATAGCCTGATGTTCAAATCCTAATAAACCCACGGCGTTCACAATGCCGGCAATAAATGCCAGTGTAAATGCGCCATATTCAACCCAGCGTGGCAGCTTTGTAAACATAGTTAACTTCTCTATACTTGGTTATAGATATATTTAATATCATACACTTAAACTTTCTTCTTCTAAAATAATGATAAAAAATAACCGTAATTAAATATATCTCTATTTTATATGGCTTAAGTTAAATTGATCGTGCAATTTTAGTGCTTCGTATTAGTTATTTTTTAAAGAGAAAATAACTATGTTTAACGCCCAGCAGCAATCGCGCATTATAGAAATGGCATGGGAGGATAGAACCCCGTTTGAAGCAATAGAGCAACTTTATGGCTTAAACTATTCGCAGTTGGTGGTTTTTATGCGCCAAAATATTGCCAGCGGTAGCTTTAAAGTATGGCGAAAACGCCACGCTGGGCGCAAAACCAAACATTTAAAGCTGCGTGATCCCGCCATTATGCGCAGCCATTGTAAAACGCAATATAAGCAGCGTTAAGATTAATTTATACAGAGTTTCATATAATGTTCAGGCTAACTTGTTAATCTTGCGTTATTAACTAAAGCAGAGATTAACTATGTATAAAACCATTTATAGCGCATTAATTATTTTAATATTGAGCTCATTTAACGCACAAGCAAAGCACGACAAAGATGATTATTATGATAAGCACCATAATAAACATAGTAAATACGAGCATGGCTCAAACAAGCAGTACAATAAAAAACACCATAATAAAAAACACTATTCAAATAAGCATGAGTGGAAAAAACACCATAAAAAATATGATCGCCACGATAACTACTTATCTAAATAAGAAGCTAAAAAACTTATTCGTCAAGGGTGGACACCACCGGGTTGGCATAAAAGTTACCACAGAGGTGATATTTTAGAGCGTGATATTTATAAGCGTGCCAAAGTAATAGACAGATACCGAGATAAAGGTACTGTACGCATAGAGGTAGATCGTACTATTATTCATATGGTACACGACACGCGCGAAATACTGTCTATTTTGAGTCGATAAGCAACCAACAGGAATTTAAATGTTTATTACGCTGGCAATAATAACAAGTTTTTTATTATTTATAACGCTATTACCTATGGCGTATAGCCAGCATTACCTGGTGCGTGGTTGCGACTTTATTCGCTTACAAGTGTTTTATATTGCAAGCTTTATAGCATGTGTTGCTGGGTACTTTGCATTTAATAACGCCACAGACTTTTTGTATATTGTTGCAGGCGCTGTATTAATTCTGTTTTTACAGGGAAAGTGGATATACCCATATACTTGGTTGGCAAAAAAAGAAGTGCAAAGCGCCTCAAAACACATTGCGCACAGTGTAAGAATTATGTCGGCAAATGTACTTATGTCGAACCATAACAGTGAGCAATTAATTAGCTTGGTTGATCAGCATCAACCCGACCTGCTTATTACCCTTGAAAGTGACAGCTGGTGGCAAAATAAGTTATCAGTACTTAAAAAAGACTATCCATATTACATAGAGTGCCCTAAAGACAACCGTTACGGCATGCACCTATACAGTAAATTTAAAATATTTGACGCACAAATATGCCAGCTAATAGAAGACGACATACCGTCAATTCATATTTTATTTGCAAGTGCACAAGGGGTTAAAATGCAAGCGCACTTTATTCACCCAGCGCCACCAAGCCCCACCGAAGAAGACTCATCGCGGCCGCGCGACTCAGAACTAATTATGGTAGCAAAAGCACTTAAAAACCCAACACGGCCAACCATAGTTGCCGGCGACTTAAACGACGTAGCTTGGTCGCGCAGTACCCGTTTGTTTATGCAAATTAGTGGCTTACTAGACCCCCGTAAAGGCCGTGGCTTTTACAATACTTTTCATGCAAGTTACTTTTTTATGCGCTGGCCGCTGGATCATTTATTTCACAGCGAAGGGTTTAAAGTAAAGCGTATTAAACGATTAGCTAAATACGGTTCTGATCACTTCGCGCTATTAACCGAGCTAACCTTTGAAAATGCCGACCAACAATCGCTAGAAACTAAATCGGCGCAGCACAAGCAAGAAGAGATTCAACAACTCGCTATGAGCAAAGCAGATAAACGCAAAGTGCCAGTGTTTGAAAAGAGTTAAGCTTTCAGTAATTAATTTATAAAGAGCTTAGGTGCTGCGTTTTAGCACGTGATAAAAATGATGAGTAAAAGTGCGATATAAAATCGTAATAACAAAAATTGATGTTAGATAAATTGAATACAAAAACACCGCGCTGAATTAGCGCGGTGTTTTATTTTACTTTCTAGTAACGAGTGTTTAGTACTCGTACTTTATAGTAAGTTTATGAGCTGTGGATCATGATGCTTTTAACGTTCACAAATTCGCGCATGCCAAAGCCGCCGTGCTCTCGACCGTAGCCACTTTCTTTAACTCCACCAAATGGTAAGTTTGGTTGCGCTAAACCGTAGCCGTTTATGTTGATCATGCCGGTGTCGAAGTGCTTTTTAGCCAGCTCAATGGCTTTTTTCTCGTCTTTTGAGAAAATGCCGCCACCTAAACCATAGCGAGACGAGTTAGCAATTTTCATTGCATCGTTGTTGTCTTTCGCTTTTATAAGCGAGGCAACAGGGCCAAATAATTCGTCGTCGTACGCTGGCATGCCTGGCGCTAAATTATCAAGTAGCGTAGGAGGGTAGTAAAAGCCGGTTTGCTCTGGTATTTCACCACCGGTGACTATGTTTGCTCCTGCTTTAACCGATTGCATTACTTGCTCGTGAATACCGTCGCGTAAATCTTTACGTGCCATTGGGCCTAAATCAGTGCCGTCGGCCATTGGGTCGCCCATTTTCATGGCTTCAAACTGCTGTTTTACTCTCGCTTTAAAGTCATCATACAGAGATTCAACCACTACAAAACGTTTTGCCGAAACACACGTTTCGCCGTTGTTGACCATACGTCCTGCTACACAAGTTTTTACGGCAAGTTCTAAATCGGCGTCATCAAGTACTAAAAAGGCGTCGTTACTGCCAAGCTCTAGTACGGTTTTTTTAACGTATTTACCCGCTTGCTCGGCCACTTTTTTACCTGTGCTATCGCTACCGGTAAAGGTAACGCCGCTAATCGCTTTATGCGCTATGAGTGCTCTGGCTGTTTTGCCATCAATAAGTAGGTTACTAAAGCAGTGCTCAGGAAATCCGGCTTGTTTAAACAAGGTTTCAATTTTTTCGGCCATACCAAATACATTACTGGCATGCTTTAACACTGTGGTGTTACCGGCCATAATATTAGCGGCGCTGTAACGAATTACCTGGTAAAGCGGAAAGTTCCAAGGCTGAATGCCAAGTAGTACACCCGTAGGCTGATAGCTAACAATTGCGCGACCGCCGTCCATGTCACGTTCTTCATCAGCAAGAATTTTAGGGCCGTGCTCGGCACTGTAACGACAAATGCCTGCGCACAGTTCAACTTCTTGCAAACCTTGGGCGTATACTTTACCCATTTCTTCGGTCATAAGCTTGGCGATGGCATCTTTTTGCTCTTCGAATAATGAAGCTAATTTGTTTAAGTGTTTTGCACGTTCGGTCACTGACACTAAGCGCCACTGTAAATAGGTTTGATGAGATTTTTCGATTACCTGCTCAGCTTGCTGTTGCGACAGCAGCGTATAGGTATTAATGATTTGCTCAGTTGTTGGATTGATCGTATTAACTGTGTTGCTCATTGTAATCTCCTCTATGTTTGTCTGTACTGAGAAGTGCAAAGGTAATGCCAGTTAAAGTTCTATTCGAGTTTATTTATAAGTTTATGTTATTAATAAATTTAATGTTTTTTATAATATGAATTTAATATTCTTATAGTTTATTTATCTGTTATATTTTGTAAACAATGCAAGTAGCTGCAAAATTTACAAGAAAATTAAAGTAATTTACGTGTTTTTAGGCTTAGCTTTTTATTATTAGCTTGCTAGTTAGAGCCAGTAAACCCTCATCAAAAAATGGTTAATATAAATGAATGAAATTTCAATCTTGCCGCTAGGCGATAGCTATCAAGAACTTGCTGCAAATTTAAAACTGCAACTTGCAGCGCAATACCCAATTAAGCATATAGCGCGCGATACCGTATTGTTACAACAAGGGCAAAAGCAGCGTTATGGCTATTTAATTCTTGATGGGGTGTTAGGTGCAATACATGATGATGCACAGGGCGGGCAAAGGTGTAAGGAGTTTTACTTTAAAGATGAGTTTGCGCTACTTTATGGAAACTGGCTAACGAATACCGAAGCGTTTTATCAACTAAAAGTAATTAATAGGGTAAGCGTTATTAGCGTCCCATTGAATATATTTAATCAACCCGAATGGCAAATAATTAAGCAACAACTTATTGCGCAGCAGCTTATATTTAAAGAGGCCAAAGAAGCATTTTTATTGCTTAATACACCCGAGCAACGCTACCGTTATTTATTAGCCGAAAAGCCCCATTGGTTGGCGCAGCTAAGTTTAACTCAAGTGGCTATGTATATTGGTATTTCGGCAATTTCATTATCAAGAATTCGTAAACGACTTAACTTAAGTTAAGAGTAATAACGTTAAAGCTAGTTAGACTTGCTGTTTTAAGGAGTCACTATGTTTTTAATTGCTCAGTCGTTAGTTGCTATAGCAACATTACTTGACCTTGCTTCGTTTCAGTTTAAGTCACGTTCGTTAATTTTAACCTGCTTATTTATGTCGGTATTACTGACTGCAGTGCACTTTTTTATGTTGGGGCACAATAGTGCAGGTTGCTTAATGTTAATTGCTGCCTTTAGGTATTTTTACTGCATTTATGCACGTAAAACGTGGGCAATGTATGCTTTTATGCTGCTGTGTTGCGTGGCTGTTTATTTTACTTGGCAAGATTGGTTTAGCGCACTTGCACTTATTGCGACATTAATTCAAACGTTTGCATCGTTTCAAAAGCACGACTTATATATGCGTTTATGTATGGTTGTAGGTACTTTATTTTGGATAAGCCATAACGTTTTTGCAGGCTCTCCGGTCGCTATTGTTATGGAAAGCTTATTTTTAAGCAGTAATTTAGTTGGCTTGTATCGTTTTTATAGCACAAAAAAAATACCTTGTTGAGCTTTACTCAGGTGTAAGTAAAGCTAATTACAGGCTATAACTGTTTAGCTATTTCTTTGAGTAAATAGGTTTCGCGAATAATCGACAGCCCTTGTTTATCGCTGGTGGCAAGTGTTCGCTCGTTATGGGCAATTGCTTCATTTATATCTACCCACTTGGCAATCATGCCATTTTGTTGCTCGTAGTGTTCAAGCTGTGCTTGGCCTAACTTTTGGTCAATATTACATACATAGCAATAAGATTTTATATGAATAATGTCAAAGTCGTCTTTGTACCAAGGGCGGTATTCTTCATACAGGCCGAACTCTTTCTTTATTATTATATTTTGTGCGCCGGTTTCCTCTTGCAACTCTCGTATTAACCCTTGCTCTATACTTTCGTGCTCATCAACACCACCACCAGGTAAACTAAAGTCATCATATCTTTTTGTATACATTAATAAAATATGCTGTTTATGCATGGCAATAGCGCGGGCGGTAATACGTGTGAATTGACTGCCTTGCTCAATATTAATACTTGGATGAATGAGGGTTTTTAATTGGCGCATTTGCTCTCCTGTAATAAAGTTAAATTATATCAGTTATTTATTTTAGGTTTTTGTTAAATAGTATATAAAGTGAGTGTTTTTTAAGTTTAAGTACATCAAGTATGCTTAAAATACTCTTTTATGAAAATTTAACTAAATAGTTAAAGCTTTGTAATTTAAGCGACAAATAGCGCGTCTTTCTTTTAGTGCTAAGGCCAAGTAGAATAATAAAAAAGCATAGGGATTAATCATGTTAAATATACTATTAGTGGACGATGACGTTGAGTTTAGTGACGTAGTTTGTCATATAGTCGAATTCCTCGGCCATAATATAAGCACTGCAACCAGTTTAAAAGAAGCCCATCAGTGGCTAGAAAACAATAGCTTTGATCACATACTGCTCGACTTTATGCTACCCGATGGTAGCGGCTTGCACCTACTCGATCATTTAAAAATGATAGGCCATTCACCTAAAATAACCCTAATATCTGGGCACCCTTCGGTAAAGGGAATTTTAGCCGATATGTGCGAGCCAAATGTTGCGCATTTATTAAAGCCATTACAGCGTGAAGATCTTGAGCGGGTATTAAATGGCCCGAAAAAAACAATTAAAAAAACAAAATCATCAGCTATAACCCGCCATTTTGGTACGCTAATAGGCGAGTCTACAGCAATGCATAAGCTGTACACCATGATAGAGCGAGTATCTAAAACCCACGCCAACGTAATGCTTATGGGCGAAAGTGGGGCGGGTAAAGAAGTGGTTGCTCAGGCAATTCATAATGCCAGCGAATGTGAAGGACCGCTGGTGGCAAGTAACTGTGGTGGTTTTTCAAAAGAGTTAATTAGTAGTGAGCTGTTTGGCCATGAAAAAGGCGCATTTACCGGTGCCATTGCACGTAAAGAAGGCGTGTTTGAACAAGCAAATGACGGCACGTTATTTTTAGACGAAGTAACCGAAATGCCAATTGGTATGCAACCAAACTTACTGCGCGTGCTAGAAACAAAAAAAGTAACACGTGTTGGCGGAAACCGCGAAATACCTACAAATTGCCGAGTTATTTCCGCGACTAACCGCTCACTTACCGATTTAGCGCAAAATAATATTATTCGTGAAGATATTTACTTTAGATTGGCAGTGTTTCCTATTGATATACCGGCACTGCGCGATCGTAAAGAAGACATTCCACTATTAGCAAACGCCTTTTTAGAGCAATTAAATGATGAAAATGGCACCGCATTTAACTGGAATAACGAACAGTTAAAAGAGCTACAAAGTTATGACTGGCCTGGTAACGTGCGCGAACTGCGCCATGCAATACATCGTGCGTTTATTATGAGCGATCCACAAACCAGTGATATTACCTTACCCGATAACTTAGAGTCGCCATTTTCAAAAGTGAATAGCCAAGTTAACGACAAGCAAGTGTCGGCAGGACAAACTATTGAAGAAGTAGAAAAAGAACTTATTCATGCCACGCTCGATAAGGTACAAGGTAATAAAACACTGGCTGCACAAATGCTGGGTATTAGTACTAAAACACTTTATAACCGCCTTAATGCTTATGGTGGCATTGGCGAATATAAATAAAATTTGAGGAAAACAATGAGCAATGACAGTAAAAAACCTCTGAATGAGTTAGTACACGATGCGAGAGCGCCACTTAATCGAATTTCGATGAATGCGGAGCTGATAAAGCTGGTGCTAGAAAACGATATGCCTAAAGAGAAAGCACTCGATGCGCTAAATAAAATTATTGCTAACTGTCAGCAGTGCAGCGAAAGCTTACAAACAATTACAGACTCGCAATAATTTATCTCTTTGAATTAGGATGCTAAATGAGTACGCAAAAAGAACCAAGTAAAGCTAATGTCATTTGGGCAACATTTATTGTTGTGGTGTTATCTATTATTATTGGTAATGCATTTTTGGCAGTAAATACCATACGAGGATTAAGCCAAACGCAAAATAGTTTAGACAATACCAGTATGCTCACTAGCGCTATCGAAAAGTTACATTTGTCAGTTGTGCAGGCCGAGTCGGGTCAGCGAGGTTATTTACTTACAGAAAAAAGTGATTATTTAGTTCCTTATTATGATGCACTTGAGCAGCTTGAGTCACAAACTGAGCATGTAAAATCGTTAAGTTCAGAAATTAATGGCCAGGCAGAGCGCATTGCACTGTTATTGTCGTTAGTGGATCAAAAGGAAATTGAATTAAAAAAGACCGTTAACTTAGCGCAAAATAATAAAGAGCGCAGTGCGCTGTATTTAGTTAACACAGATAAAGGACGAGAGCTGTATAAACAAATTCGCTTAGCGGTAAACGAAATTCAAGACCGAGAAATGTTGTTTAAAGTTAGCCATTTTTCTAAGTTAGCAAAAATAAAAAATGAAGCTAAAATTACTTTTGTCATTACTGCAGTCACTAGTGGCTTGCTAATTATAGGCATGTTTGTACTTACACGGTTAAATTTAAGAAATGCTGCGCAGTATCGTGCAGAGCTTGAAAAACAAAACGAAACCTTAGCCAACAAAGTAACAGAGCGAACTCAAGAGCTAACGCTTTATTCAGATGAGTTGAGCCGCAGTAACCGCGAGCTAGAAGAGTTTGCCTTTGTAGCAAGCCATGACTTGCAAGAGCCGTTGCGTAAAATTCAAGCATTTAGCGATCGTCTCGAAACTATGTTTAAAGACGAGTTAGGTGAAAAAGGCATGGATTATATAGCGCGCATGAAAAATGCAGCGCAGCGTATGTCTAATTTAATTAATGACTTATTAGAATTTTCGCGTATTACCACCCGTGGCAAAAATTTTGTTGATACCGATTTAAATAGTGTATTAAATGATATTTTAAGTGATTTAGAAATTGCTATTAAAGAGTCTAATGCGCAGATTAATGTGGGCGATATGCCAATAATTCAGGCCGACCCAAGCCAGATGCAACAGTTGTTTTTAAACTTAATTTCAAACGCGGTTAAATTTAGGCATCCAGAACAACAACCGATTATTAATATTGAACATATAAAAACGAGTGAGTTTAGTGAAGGGCATAATACCGAGGTTTGGTGGCAAATAATTACCGTTAAAGACAACGGTATTGGTTTTTCGCCAGATTATGCAGATAAAATATTTGTTCCATTTCAGCGTTTACATGGTCGCTCGCAATATAAAGGCACCGGCATAGGTTTATCTGTTTGTCGGCGTATAGTAGAGCGTCATGGCGGTACTATAACAGCACAAAGTAACATGGGTGAGGGTGCAAGCTTCATTATAAAACTACCTGTGGAAAGCGAACTTTTCACATTGCAAGGAGAGGCTTAAATGCCACTTACGAAAGTAAAACCAATCACTATTTTAATGGCTGATGATGATGAAGATGATCGTTTATTAACTCAAGATGCCCTCACCGAAAGCCGTGTACTTAACGAGTTGCATTTTGTTGAAGATGGTGTGGAGCTATTAGAGTACTTGGAGCGAAAAGGTAAATTTGAGCAAAAAGATACATCACCCAGACCAGGTTTAATTTTATTAGACTTAAATATGCCACGTATGGATGGCCGCGAGGCATTGCAAGCTATTAAAGCAAACCCATGCTTAAAGGGTATACCTGTTGTTATTTTAACTACCTCAAAGCAAGAAGAAGATATGGTTAAAGGCTACGACTTAGGTGCTGCGTCGTATATAACTAAGCCAGTTACCTTTGATGGTTTAGTTGAACTAATGAAAGCACTCGGTAAGTACTGGGTTGAGTTTGTAGAGTTACCAAATACTTATAATGATTAAAAACAGCCACTAAAACGGGAGATTGCATGTCTATTAAGGCAACCAAGCTGCTACTTGTTGAAGATGATGAAGATGATTATATTCTTACTAGCGATTATCTTGAGCAGCTCAGTTCCCATACATTTGAGATTGAGTGGGTTAGCGACCCTAAACAAGCAGTTAAAGTACTTAGTGAGAATAAGCATGACATTTGTCTGCTAGATTATCGCTTAGGTGCCTCAGATGGTTTAAGTGTATTAAAACAAGCAATAAAAAACGGCTTTAGTGGCCCAATAATTATGTTAACAGGGCAATCTAATGAGGCGTTAGATTCGGCTGCACTTGATGCCGGCGCTGTAGACTATTTAGTTAAAAGTGAAATGACCACTAGCCGCTTTGCGCGCGCAATACGTTATGCTTTAGCCCGTCGCGATGTTGAAGATGAGCGACTTGAACGATTAAAAGCCGAAGCCGAAAACCGCTCGAAAGATCGCTTTTTAGCGCACTTAAGCCACGAACTACGTACCCCGCTGTCGTCGGTTTTAGGTTACACCGAATTATTAATGCAAAGCGACTTTAGTAAACAAGCCGAAAACGAGCTAGGTGTAATTTATCGCAATGGTAAACACTTATTAAGCTTACTTAATGACGTCCTCGATTTATCAAAAATAGCGGCCGATAAGCTTGAACTTAATTGCAGTGATGTAAATCTTGATAGCTTAATGGCTGACGTATTTACTTTAATGCGAGTGTCGGCGCTTGATAAGGGCTTGTCATTACGCTTTGAATCGCTGCAGCCCTTGCCTTTAATCGTTAATATTGACGCAACTCGCCTTCGACAAATACTTATAAACATTATCAACAATGCTATTAAATTTACCGAGCAAGGCGAAATAACTCTTTGTGCTTGGACTGAGTTTGTTAGCGACCGTGAAATGCTATTTTTTAGTATTGAAGACTCGGGCATGGGCATTGCCCCCGAAAAACAAGCGCTTATATTTAAACCGTTTGAACAAATAGCCGATGTTGAGTCGCGTGCAGTGGGCGGTGCAGGTTTAGGACTTGCTATTTGTACTGAGTTACTTAACAGAATGCAGGGCTCAATAGCCTTAGATTCAGCAATAGGCAAAGGCTCTAAATTTATTATTTCGCTCTATCCGGGCAATATTAAAAATGTAGAGCGTAGCTTATTAAGGCTCGACTTAACCCCTAATATGCAGCAAAAAAATGCACCATGTAAAGTTAATGGTAGGGTATTAGTGGTTGATGATTTACGTGATTTACGCGTTTTAGTTGGCCACATGATCACTTCTGCAGGAGCAAAAGTAGATTATGCTGAGCACGGTAAGCAAGCACTTGAAAAAGTACGTAATGCCCAGCAACAAGGAATAGACTACGACGCTATTTTTATGGATATACATATGCCAATTATGGGCGGAAAAGAAGCCACCATAGAGCTTAGAAAAATTGGCTTTGAAGGCGCAATTATTGCCTTAACGGCAGCAACTATGAAAGGCATACATAATGAGTTATCGGCATTAGGGTTTAATAATGTGATAGCAAAACCAGTCGATTCCAACTTACTGTATCAGTGCTTACAAGATACGCTTAGTAAAAATAATAAAATAGCAGATGTATTAATTCCCCCCGAAGTTACCCATAGTAATACCCGCTTTTTATTAGTAGAAGACGACGCCGATGCGGCGCAAATAACGCAACTTTTACTAGAAAGCTTAGGGGTTGAAACACACATAGCAAGCAGTTATGAGCATTGTTTAGCCATACTTAAAACAGATGCTAACTATGATAAAGTGCTACTAGATATGAACCTGCCCGACGGCAGTGGTTTAGATTTAGCAAACCATATAAAACAACATTATCCAAAATTAAAGCGCGTTATTGTTAGTGGTATGGAGCCTGATCCAGTGAAAATAAAGCAGCTTGAAATTGAGCAAGTGCTGCTTAAACCAATTAATTTAGCTTTGCTAGAAACACTTATTTAACCAACAATATAGAGTTGATTTATGCAGTTAGTAACATTGGGTTGTGAGCAAGTATTACCCTCAAAAGTGGTGTGTGTAGGGCGTAATTACACCGCACATATTGCAGAGTTAAATAATGAACTGCCAGAGCAAATGGTGTTATTTAATAAGCCTAATAGTGCAATTGGTACTAAATTGCTAGCAAAGCATAATAAGGATGTTTTACATTACGAAACCGAGCTTTGCTTTGTGGTAAAAAATAGTCGTTTAGTTGGCGTTGGCTTGGGGCTTGATTTAACCAAACGCGAAGTGCAGGCTAAGTTAAAAAACAAAGGCTTGCCGTGGGAGCGAGCAAAAGCGTTTGACGGCTCTGTGCTATTAACGCCGTTTGTTGAGCTTAACGAGGACATGCAACATTTTAGCTTTGAGCTCAAAATAAACGATCAACCAATACAACAAGGCAATAGCGATTTTATGTTACATAAACCAGCGCAAATTTTAGCTGAAATTAGTGACTTTATGTACTTAGAAGATGGCGACGTGATAATGACCGGCACACCTGCAGGGGTTGGTGAAGTAACGGCGGGCAGTATATTTAGTGTCACGCTGTACGCCAATGGGCAACGTATATTGGCGTATAAATGGCAGGCCGAGTAATAATGCAAAGTTAAAAGTGCACCTATGGAGTAGGTGCACTTAGCTTGCGGTTTTTACTTTTAACTTGGTCTTTTTAATTAATGCGCATTAGCTTAATAAGGCATAGGGTATTGTCTAAAAATACGATTAATAGCGCCGAGAATTTCATCGCTTAAAGTAAGGTTAAACGCGCCTATATTTTCTTTTAATTGCGCCATAGACGTGGCACCAATAATAGTAGAAGTTACGCCATCTACTTTATTACACCAAGCTAGGGCAAGTTCTGCTGGGGTTAAATTATGGGCGTGAGCAAGTTCTACGTATTGCTTTATTGCTTGTTGTGCGTTTGGCGTATCGCGGAAAATACCGTTACGTTGCATAAAGGTCCAACGCGTTCCTTCAGGGCGTGCGCCGTTTAAATATTTACCGGTTAATGAACCCGCAGCTAATGGTGACCAAGGTAAATAAGCAATATCTTCGTGTACACATTGTTCTATTAAGTAAGGCCAATCTTTGGCGTGTACTAGGCTAAATTCGTTTTGAATCGACACCATGCGCGGTAAATTATGCTCTTTAGCTAAGTTTAAAAACTGGTTAACACCCCAAGGTGTATCGTCTGAAAGGCCACAGTGTTTTATTTTTCCGGCTTTTACGCAGTCGTTTAAACCTTCTAATATATCGAGCATATCGGCAGTTTGTTGCTGCGTATCTACCTCGGTAAATTTAAGCATACCTGGCCATTGTTTGGCAAAATGTGGCGTGGCGCGGTTGGGCCAGTGTAGTTGGTATAAATCAATGTAATCGGTTTGCAAGCGTTTAAGCGAATCATCAACCGCGGCAATGACTGTTTGGCGGGTAATATTGCTACCTTCACGTATCCACTCTAAACCGTTTCCGGCAATTTTAGTGGCAAGTACTATGTCGCTACGTTTATCTTGATTGCGCGCTAACCAGTTGCCAATAATTTGCTCTGTTTTGCCGTAGGTGTCGGGAGATGGCGGCACAGCGTACATTTCGGCGGTATCAATAAAGTTAACACCTTGCTCAAGCGCATAAGCTATTTGCTGATCTGCATCGCTTTGCGTGTTTTGTAACCCCCACGTCATACTACCTAAGCAGACCCTTGAGACGTTTACACCACTGCTACCTAGTGGGTTGTATTGCATATAAGCTCCTTATTTACTGGCTTAGTTTTGGGTATATTGCTGTATAGCAGATAAAAGCGGCTCAGTGATTGGCGACTTTTTACCAGTTTGAAAGTCAAACATTACGACTTGCGAAGTGCCCGTAGTGGTAATGGCATTTTGCGCGTGGCTAAACACGTTGTAGTTCATCATAAAGCGATCTGTTTTAATATCGCTAATGGTGACACCTACAGTGAGAGTATCGGGAAAAGTAACCGGGCGTTTATAGCGAATGGTGTTTTCGCTGATCACAGGGCCAATACCTTTGCTGCTAATAGTTTCAAAAAGATTTATTTTATTTAAAAAATCGATGCGAGCTATTTCAAAATAGCGTAAATAAACGACATTATTTACGTGTTGCAGGGCATCCATATCTCCCCATGCCACAGTAATATCAGTATGAATAGGATGTTGATCTTTAAACGTTTGCATACATTTACGCCCTTTAATTTTAAAGTGTTTAGATTATCAATATGGGGTTATTACCTCAAGGTAATTAACCTAGGGTATTTTATGTTTGGTTTAATTAAATAAAAGCTTTATTGTTATATAACACAGCTAGGGAGATATGTATGAAAAGTGTCGTTAATTGGCTTTTAGTCTGTTTAGTTTTTATAGCCGCATTTATTTGTTACGCGATGGGTAATGCATCGGGTGTAATTGCTTTAACAGTTGTGGGCTTTGCGTTGGAAGCAGGGTTTTGGCTGTACTCTTTTAAAAAGCGTAAAAATAATAAACGCTGTTTTTAATAGGGTGCAAGCTTGCTAATTACAGGTGACTCTATAATAATGGCTGTATAAATAAACAGTTGTTATAGTGGTAATGAAAAAGTTTATTCATATAGATATGGACTGCTTTTATGCGGCGGTCGAAATGCGCGACAACCCTAAACTTGCCAATGTACCACTAGCAATTGGTGGTAATAGTCGCCGTGGCGTACTCTCTACTGCAAATTACATTGCTCGGGAATATGGCGTGCGCTCGGCTATGTCTAATTATCATGCTAAGCAGTTATGCCCCGACTTAGTTATAGTGCCTGGGCGTATGGCTGTTTATAAAGACGTGTCGACGCAAATACGTGCCGTGTTTAGTCGCTATACAGATTTAATTGAACCCCTCTCTCTTGACGAAGCCTATTTAGATGTAACCCATAGTGAGCAGTGTAAAGGCAGCGCTACACTTATTGCGCAGCAAATTCGTGCTGATATTTATAATGCCACAGGGCTTACTGCCTCGGCTGGTATTGCGCCAATTAAATTTATTGCCAAAATAGCCAGTGACGAAAACAAACCCAATGGTCAGTTTGTAGTATTGCCCGATCAGGTTGATGCCTTTTTAGCACAGCTACCGCTGGGTAAAATTCCGGGGGTAGGTAAGGTCACGCTTGAAAAGCTTAACTTAAAAGGTTTGTATACAGGCCAAGATGTACGCGAAAAAGGCGTAAATTGGATGCAGCAACATGTAGGTAATTTTGGCGTGTCGTTATATCAAAAGTGCGCTGGTGAACACATAGGCCGGGTGTCTACTGAGCGCGTACGTAAATCGCTAAGCGTTGAGCATACTTATGAGTACAATAAAAATAGTTTACAAGAATGCCTAGAACAACTACCTTCACTGCTTGAGGAGTTAACCACTCGACTAAACAAGCAGCAGCTGCAAAATCAGGTAAATAAACTTAGTGTTAAAGTGAAATTTGCTAATTTTGTAGTGACCTCAGCCGATCAGGCGCATCAGCAATTAAATAGCGATATTTTTAGCGAACTATTAGCTAAAGCGTATCAACGCGGCTTACAGCAACCAGTGCGTTTGTTAGGTATTGGGGTAGGAATAAAGAATCAGCCGCAACATAATTTGCAGCTGAGCATACTCGATATGTAAACCCTGTAGTGACAAGTTGCCAGCGCATGTTAACTTAAGCGGGGAGCTTATCGCAGCTTGCTGGTCTTCAATATTCAAATCAACGATAATAGAGGCTTATGTTTTTAACAGGACCTTTATTTATGGCATACCCTAAAGCAGTAGTGGCTCAGCCAATGAGCGCTAGCCTTGAATGCAACGCGCATGACGCACTCATTATAATTAGTGATGACTTTTCTCAATTAGCTAACAATCCATTACGCGACGCTATTGCAGCGCAAGCAAAAGTAGATTCACGTATCGGTAAGCAAGTAACTTTATTAGTTATTAACAATAAACGTGTAGTACTGGCGCCTACTGGGCCATTAAATAGAGACTACGACGATGTACGCCGTTATTTTGATGCTGCAAAATTAGCAATAAATGAAGCTAAAGCATCGGGCAGTGTTAACCCTGCTATTTACTTGCCTAATATAAATGCCGACAGCCGTTATCAGCATGCGCTAGAAGTTGCTTACTTAGGAACTTGCCAAGCATTGTGGCAGCCATTAGAAGCGCGCGAATATCATGGCGAGGCTATTGAGCCAATTACGCAAATTGGTTTGGTTGATGCCACAGAGCAAACAATTAAAGCAGTGAATGCACTTGCAGCTGGACAATACGCAGCGCGTGATTTATGTGGCACTGAGCCTGAGCGCATGGCGCCGCCACGTTTTGCAGATTACTGTGTTGATTTATTTAAAGGCAGTAATGTTGTAGTTGATGTTATTGATGACCTTGCAGTTATAGATAAAAACTACCCTATGCTTAGCACAGTAGCTCGTGCATCGTACGCTGTTGAGCATCATCACCCGCGTGTAGTTAAATTAGAATATGGACCAGAGGGCGAGGTAACTCGTACACTCATGTTTGTAGGTAAAGGCTTAGTATACGATACCGGCGGCGCTGATTTAAAAGTGGGCGGCCATATGGCGGGCATGAGCCGCGATAAGGGCGGTGCAGCTTCTGTGGCCGGCTTTATGAAAGCAGTGGCCGACTACCAACCTAAGGGCGTTAAAGTAATTGCTTACTTAGCGGTAGTACGTAACTCAATTGGCTCTGATTGTTTTGTACCAGATGAAATTATTACTAGCCGTGAAGGTGTGCGAGTACGTATAGGTAATACAGATGCAGAAGGGCGCTTAGCTATGGGCGACCTGTTAAGTGAAATGAAAGATTTAGCTAAAAACCAAATTAACCCAACGCTATTTACAGTGGCCACTTTAACCGGCCATGCAGCCCGCGCTATGGGTCCTTATGGTGCTTACGTTGAAAATGGACCAGCACGTAGTGCTAATATTTCACGAAAGCTCGCTGATAACGGCGACTTATGGGCCGATGGCGCAGAAGTATCGCGTTCTCGTCGTGAGGATTATGACTTTATCAAGCCGCGTACTTTAGCAGACGATGTACTTTCTAGTAATAACGCAGCATCGGCTGTAACGGCACGAGGACATCAGTTCCCTATGGCGTTTTTAGCAATTGTTGGCGGCTTAGACAAGCATGGTAACGACTCAGCTCAGCCACTACCTTATGTACATATGGACATAGCGGGTAGCGCAGTAGAGGGCGGCGATTGGCAGCATGGCAAGCCAACGGCAGCCTCGGTAAGTAGTTTATTTGCTAGTTACTGTTTGTAATTACCATAAAGTAGTAATTAACAACGCCCTGTAAATACAGGGCTTTTAATTTTTAATCTAATTTAAAACGAGTTACTACACTTGAGAGTTGTAAGCTACTTTGTTTTAACTGCTCGCTGGCACCGGTTAATTGCTTGGTATTATCGAGTGACTCTTTAGTTGAATTAGCTAGATCGTTAATACGCAAGTTCACTTCATCTGCAGCTAAAGTTTGCTGCTCAGTAGCACGCGCTATTTGACTGTTCATTTCGGTGATCACACTAACTAAGCGTTCAATTTCATTTAATGATGTGTTTGCTGATGATGCCTGCTCAACCGTTGATGCTGAAAGAGCTTGGCTCGACTTCACCGCTTCTACCGCTGCTTTTGCACCGTTTTGCAGCTTAGTGATCATAGCTTGAATTTCGTCGGTGCTTTTACCAGTACGGCTTGCTAAAGTACGCACCTCGTCTGCCACAACGGCAAACCCACGGCCGTGTTCACCTGCAAGGGCAGCCTCAATCGCAGCATTAAGGGCAAGTAAATTAGTTTGCTCTGAAATACTTCTAATTACTTCAAGAACTGATCCTATATTATTACTTTCGCTGGCTAAATCGGCGGTAACTCGGCTCACAGTTTCTATATTACTGGAGAGTGTTTCAATCGCCGTTATTGTATTGGCAACGACATTTTTACCTGATGATGCATTACTAGCTGCATCGTTTGCAGCTTGCTCGGCGGCTTCAGCATTGCGACTCACATCATGAATTTGATGGGTCATTTGCTCCATTGCTGCAGCTACCTGAGTGCTACTGTCGTTTTGTAATTCAATAAATGATTGGCTTGTTTTACTTGCTTCGTCAACGGTATGCGCATGTTGATTAACATCGTGCGCGCTTTGCGATACATGCGTTAACGATTCGTGCATCTTCAATATAAACGCGTTGAATGAATGAGAAAGCTCAGATATTTCGTCATTTCCGGTTTCATCTAAGCTGCGGGTTAAATCGCCTTCGCCTTGGGAAATATCTTTCATCATGTCGGCAGCTAAGCGTGTTGGAGTAATAATACTTTTACCAATAAAGTAGCTTAATATAATCAGTGCAATAATCATTACCACGGCATTTATAATTATTAAATTACGTTGCTCAGCAAATGCACCATCAATACTGTCGAGGTACACGCCCGAACCTATAACCCATTGCCATTGGTTAAAGCCCTTCACAAACGCTATTTTATCAACTGGTTTGTCTTTACCTGGTTTAGGCCATTTATAAGGTACAAACCCTGAACCTGCTTGTTGAGTCACTTTTACCATTTCTACAAATAATGCTGTGCCATCGGGGTCTTTGTTATTAGTTAAATCTGTACCATTTAAGTCTGGCTTAAATGGATGCATTATCATTTTTGGGTGGTAGTCATTTATCCAAAAATAGTTGGTATTATCGTACCTAAGGGCACTAATTGTAGCTAAAGCTTGCGACTGCGCTTGTTGTTGGGTGAGGGTATTACTTTGCTCAAGATTATAAAAGTGATCAATAACGCTATAGGCGGTTTCTACTAGGTTTTGAGTTTTAAGATATTGCTCATTTTTAAGCGCTTGATACTGATTACTTAAGCTCGAAATACTTAATATAACCAGTCCCAATACAACGATACCAACTAACAGTGCAAAACGCTGAAAAATAGTAAAACGACGAAGGTTGAGCATATGTTTATTCCTTAATGGGTACAGCACTGCTGTGCTTTTATTAAGTTTATTTATATAACTAAACTTAGCACTTATTAAGGCAAAAAAAAGGCTGATTTATAATCAGCCTTTAGTCTATTTATTCAACATTTAGTTGTTATTTAACATTAAAATGACGATTAAAGAAGTTAGTAATGGTTTGGTGTAGGTGCGTTTGCACTGTTTTACCGCGTAGGCTGTGTTTAGAGCCTGGGTAGGTCATCATTTCAAACGGTTTATTGGTATCTTGTAATTGTTTAAATAATTTAGTGGCATGAGTAAACAACACATTGTCGTCGGCCATGCCGTGGTAAATCATTAATGGACCTTTTAAGCCGTCAATATACGGAAATACCGCACTGTTTTCATAGCCTTTAGCATTAGTGGCCGGGTGGCCTAAATAACGCTCAGTATAATGAGTGTCGTAAAGTGCCCAGTCGGTTACTGGCGCGCCAGAAACACCTGCGTTAAAGTAATCGCCAGCTTTAAACATGGTCATTAGTGCCATGTAACCGCCATAACTGTGGCCGTAAATACCAATACGTTGTGGGTCTACATAATCAAGCGTACGTAAAAATTCCACGCCTTTAATTTGATCAGCAACTTCTACTTCACCTAAATTTTTATAAATAGCATCTTCAAACTTTTTGCCACGGTTGTATGAGCCGCGGTTATCAAGTTGAAAAATCACATAGCCTTGTTGCGCCATATATTGAAAATATAGGTTTTTACTACGCCAGCTATTAGTTACTCGCTGTGCATGTGGGCCACCGTATACGTTTACAATAACAGGGTGTTTTTTAGCGTCACTTATATTGCTTGGTTTAAATAACCTATAATGCATTACTTGGCCGTCTTCGGCTTTAAGTGTGCCGTATTCAGGCGTCGCTAAATCACTTAAGTAAGGCGTAAGCGGGTGCGTGTTATCTAGCTTGTTTTCTTCAAGCCAAGTAATAAACTCGCCATTTATTTTATGCAGAGCTGCAGCGTTTGGCTGATTAACCGCCGAGCTATTATCAATAAAGGTTTTGTTGTCTTTGGCAAGTACGACGTCGTGATATTGGCCTTGCTCGGTAATGCGTTTAATATCGCCTTTTTTAAATAACGAGGCACTGTATAAGTGGCTTTCGAGTGGGGTGTCTTTTCTGCCTGAAAAGTAAACGAGGCCTTTTTTCTCATCAATGCCTTTTAAGCTATCGACCGTCCAATCGCCGTTAGTAATTTGACGTACTAATTGGCCATTGGTGCGATAAAGGTATAAATGTTTAAAACCATCACGCTCAGACGCCCACACAAAATGCTTTTTGTCTTTTAAAAACTCAAGGTCAAAGTGTAAGTTTATCCAGGTATCGCTACTTTCGGTGAGCGCTACTTTTTGGCTTTTAGTTTTGCTGTTATAAAAGCGCAGCTCTAACGTTTGCTGTGAGCGGTTTTGCCATTGATACGAGAGCGTATTACTATCTTTTAACCATTTTGCTCGGGCAAGGTAAATATCTTCATCTTTGCCTAAATCAACCCAATCCACTTGCTGATTGTTTAAGGTAACTACGCCAAGCTGTATTTTAACGTTGTTAGTGCCAGTAAATGGGTAACGTTGATTGAATAGTTTTACTTCGTCGGCGTAAATTTCGTTGCGTAGCGCTTCTTTTACTGGGCTTTCGTCAACGCGAGTAAAGGCAATTTTAGACTCGTCGTCGGCCCACCAATAGCCGGTCATACGGCTCATTTCTTCTTGTGCAACAAATTCGGCCATGCCATTTTTAATAATGCCGCCGCCATCGCTACTTAATTGTATTTCTTTACCAGAATCGAGCGCTAAAGCGTACAGGTTTTGCTCGCGAATAAAAGATACAAAATTACCTTTGGGCGAAAAGCGAGCATCGGTTTCAAATGCCTCGGTATTGGTGAGTTTTTTACTTTTATTTGCTGCTAGTTCGTAGTAATACAAATCGCCGTTAAGTGGGAACAATAACGCTTTACCATCTTTAGACCACTTATATTCAAGAATACCTTGGCCAAAAATACGCTGGCGCTCGCGGCGTGCTTTTTCTTCGTCAGAGAGGTTCTCTGGGCCCGAGAATAACTTAGCCGAATCGACCAGCATACGGTTGGTGTTATCTTTTAAGTTATATTCCCATAAGTCGTAGCGGTTATAGTCGTCACTTTTGCCTTGTAAATAAGTAACGCGATTGCCATCGGGCGAAAACTTTAATTGCACTGGAGATTTACCCGATAAACTCGGGTCGTCAAAAATACGCTCTAGCGAGAGTGGTTTTGCTTGTACGCTAACAGCACTTGCTAGCAGAGGGATGGCCAGTGAAAGATGTTTTATTTTTTTTAGCACAGGGTTGCCTTCGCTTTAATAAATATTGCTTAGAATGGTAAAGCCAAGCGTGTGCAACTGCAACTAAATGCTATAAAGTGGTAATTATTAAAGACAAAGTAGGACACTATGATGACCCACCCCACATTTGAACTAGCCCCAGAGCTTAAGCGCGATTGTATAGAGCTTGCCGATTGGCCGCTGTGTAAAGTATTACTATTGAACGATAGCCAGTACCCCTGGTTTATTTTGGTGCCAAAAAAAGCCGGTTTAAAAGAGATAATTGACTTAAGCGAGGATGAGCAAGTTACTTATTTGCGCGAGTCGGCAAAATTGAGTCATTTATTAATGCGGGTATTTAATCCCGATAAATTAAACGTGGCGGCGCTTGGTAATATGGTGCCGCAATTACATATTCATCATATTGCGCGTTTTACTAGCGATGCCGCTTGGCCTGCGCCAGTATGGGGTAAACACCCGGCAGTGCCATATGAAGACGAGAAAATAGCAAAAATAAAAGCCCACTTTTAATTCTAAAACCTTATAGAGAGAGCCAAGATGAGACATATTAAGTTGTTTGCCAATGCATTATTTATCACTGCGCTATTAACTACAGGCGCAGCGTTTGCAACAGAGCAGTCTATTAATATTACAGCAGTTAAAACTAGCGATGTGCGTAATTTAGTTATTCACGAAAATCAAACGTTGTCTGCGGCACAACCAACGAGCGAGCAGCTTAAACAACTCGCTAATGCTGGAGTAAAGCACGTAATTAATTTACGTGGCGAAAACGAGCAAGACTGGGATGAAGCCCAGTTGGTGGCTTCGTTAGGGATGCAGTATCACGCATTGCCAATTGCTGGCGCGCAAGATGTTAGCGTTGAAAACGCACAAAAGCTGGCTAAAATAATGGCAGAACTAAACGGCGAACCTGTGCTGTTACATTGTGCTAGTAGCAATAGAGTAGGGGCTTTAATGGCTATTTCTGCTCATGCAGAGGGGCTTGATATTGAATCGGCCCTAGCAAAGGGAAAGCATTGGGGAATGAGTAGTTTAGAGCCTGTAGTGCACAGCGTTATTACTGCTAAGTATATTACTAAATAATTAGCGTTTAGCTTAAATAACGACACCGAGCACTTTTAACTCAATAAAAAAGCGTTACAGTTTTGAGCTGTAACGCTTTTTTAGTTTTTATTTACTAGGCTATTTTAGGTAGTAAACAGGCTATAAACTATTTAAGGCCCAACACTGCTTTGCCTTGTTTAAAAGTAACATCAACCGGAATATTAGCTTGGCTTAGCTTTTCTAAATCCTCTGCTAGCTCTGCTTTAATATTACCGTGCGTAGCAATAAGCTGATCTACTTTTTGATAATCGCCATCACCTTGAATGGTTAAAATTAAGCGCGATAATTTAGCCATAGCATGGCTCATTTTTTCCATATTTACACGGTATAAACCGGCTTCATTTTTAGAAAAAGCACCTTCTTGAGCAAAAAAGTTAAAGCGGATCATATTCGCTTTACCATGAGCACTAGATGCACCAAAACGTACTGAGCGGAATATACCAGCCATAAAGGTGGTGTAGTAATCCTCTAGTGTACCTTCAGTAATTTCGCCTTTTTTAAGTAGTTGCTCAATCATGTATAAACCTAAAATATCGGCTTTACCTTCCTCTAGCGCACTGGCGTGTTCTTGTAATGATTGGCGCACAGTTCCCTTACCAGTAAGGGTATTTTTAATGCCTAAGCCATGAGCTACTTCATGGAACATAGTATTAGCAAAAAAAGCATCAAAGGTAATATGCTTACGTTGTTCAGGTACAATAAGCTGTTCTGCAATTGGTACTAAAATTTTGTCAAACTTAGCGCGCATGGCATTTTTAAGTTGTAAACGGCGCGTGCCTTTTTCAAGCTGTACTTGCTCGTCGTTTGGTAAGTTTATTGCAATGGTTTTACTGCCCGCATTTGAGTGCCCTGCATAGTAAACAACGTCGTAGGCATTTAGGTCGGCGTCTGATCCCGGAACTTCTTGTTTGTATTTATCATCAACCGGTAAGCCTTTTTGTAGCTCAGGTAAAAAGGCAGCAAATTTAGCCAGGCGTTCGCTCCATGCTAAATCTTTAATTAATACATAAGACTCATAAGCAGCACGGTAACCAAACAATTGGTCTTCATAAGTTTCAATTGGACCAATAACCACATCTACTGGGTTATTTTTCATATCCATCCACGCAAAATCAGACGCTTGAAAGTCATCGTTTAGTAGCGCGTCTGCACGAAGGTTTAAGTAGTTAGCAAACTCTTTATCGTCTGCTAGTTTACTTGCTTCACGTAGCAAGTTAGCAGCCTCTAAAAGCTCGGTTGCGTACTCTTTAGAGTATGGCACGCTGTAAAGGTTACCTTGCTCATCACGTTTAATAATAGAGTAAAGCCCATTTTTATCTGCAAGATCAGCTTTATTTAACTCTTCTTTAGTTATATCTGCAGGGTAAAACTGTGCACCAGTTGCTTTTTCTTTATAGCTTGATAAAAACACTTTATCGCCGTTTAAACGATCCCATGGACCGTAGTTTATGTCGGCAAATTTACGCACTTTGTCATCAGCTAGTTTAGCTAAAAATGACTCTTTATTTTCACCAAACGCTTGCTGCCAAAATAAATCATCCATAATTATTGAAGCATCTATAAGCTTTGCCACCATGGCTTTTTGGTTATCACTTAAATGTGATAAATCAGTTTGTAAGCTAAAGTCAGTGTAAATGTCTAAACGTTGTTTATCGGTATTTATAAGTGTTGGACCTACTGGCTTTACTTGCTCTGTTTTAACAGCCGTTTTATTACTAGAAGAAGGAGCTTGCTCTGAACAAGCACTAAGAAAAACGATGCCGGAGAGCATAATTGCTTGGCTAATTTTATTTAAATTCATTATTTTGCCTATTTAAAAGTAAGATTTATTATTTGTATGCAGTTCGCTAAGGCGCTTACTATCTTAAAAATACTGCCTTATAGTGACTGCATTAAAGCAAAACACCGTGGTAAATAGCAAGTTTTAGGCGTTAGAGGTGTAATTAACTGATGTTAAATAGTAAATAAAAAATAAATTTATGTAGTTTTGTTAGCTTTAACTATAAGTTAAGTAATACTAAAGCATATAATAACAACAATATAAGGCTTGTTTTAGCTTATAAATAACTAATCATAGGGATGTTATGTCTACTGAAAATGCATTGTTAACAATTTTGATTGATAGAATAAATAACGACACTTTGGTGCTGCCTACTTTACCTGAAGTAGCAATTAAAGTGCGCCAAGCTGCTGATAATAATGACGTAAACTTGATGCAAATGGCCGATGTGATTGCACATGATCCAGCACTAACAGCCCGTATGATTAAAGTAGCTAACAGTGCAATTATGGGGCGCTCAGTTAAGGTATCTAACTTACATCAAGCAGTTACTCGCATAGGCTTACGACAAATTAAAAATATTGCAACGGCTATGGCAATGGAGCAATTGTTTGTATCTAACAGCGAGCTAATTAAAGGTTACATGGGCAAAGCGTGGCAAAAAACGTTAATAGTAGCGAGTCACTCAATTGCATTAATGGAATTTTACTTAAAGAATAATAAGCAAAACTCTTTAAATAGAGATTCGATTACCTTGGCATCATTAATTTATAATATTGGAGTATTACCCATTTTAACCGAAGCCGAACGCCATCCTGAGGTATTTGCTAATCCTAGCTTTTTAGCCCATGCAATTCAAAAGCTCAGTGGTAAAATTGGTGGCTCTATAATGAAAGCGTGGGAGTTTCCTGATGAATTTGTTGATGTGGCGCAAAACTGGGCTGATGCCAGTCATCGCCCTGAGCAGGTAAGCTATATTGATTTTATTAGGATTGGTGCAATTTTAGAGGGCACGCTACAAGTGTCAGATAAGTCGGCCGCGCTACAGGTTTATATTAACAAAGGAATTATTCCTTCTATGCAGCTTTTCACCAGCGATGAGTATCACGCTATGGTTGACGATATAAAAGAGATGTTTTGCTAATAGTAATTAAGTAGTGAGTGTAAAAAAGCACGATTAAATCGTGCTTTTTTTGGCTTAACTTAGCAAGGGGTAGCGCTTAAGCTAAGTCGTCTATATCGCCTAAGCCTTGAGTTAGCTCTTCAAGTAGCTGTTTAATTTCTTCTGAAGCTAAAATAAAGTCAGCATCGAGTTTTACTGCCATGTCTTCTTTTGGAATATCAGCATTTTCTTCTTTTAAGGTATCGCTGTAGCTTAAACGCTTAATAGAACCGTCGTTTTGCAGCATAAACTTAACGCGTTCTTGCCAATCAAGTGCAAGCTTAGTAACACGTTTACCGGTTTCAAGGTGCGATTTAACTTCGTCGCACGATAGGTCGTGGCCTTTAAGCTTAACTTGCGCACCACTGTCATCTGCTTCTTCTAACTCTGCATCTGAGCCTATTGCAAAACCTTCAGGCGTGCTGAAGTTAGTTAACCAGTCGGTTAAAAATACATCTAGGTCGTAATTGGCAAATGCAGGTACTACAGGCAGTGTGCCTAACGATTTACGCAAAAGTGCGAGTAACTCTTCGGCTTTGTTAAAACTGCCGCTATTAACCACAACCCAGCCGTTTTCTTGGTCAATAAATGCAAACTGTAAGCTCGACTTTTTAAATGCTTGTGGTAGCAGTGTATGTAAAATGTTTTCTTTTAATTCGTCTTTTTCTTTCTTTTTAACTGGGCGATTTTCTTCAGCTTCAATTAAATCGACTTTTTCTGCAACTAGCTCATTTATAACCGATGCAGGTAATACTTTTTCTTCGCGCTTAGCGCAAACTAAAATACTTTTTTGTGAAAAATGCGATAAAGTTTCGCCGTGTTTCCCAAACGCTTTTGTCCAGCCAAATGTAGCCAGCTCTTGGCCCGTACATGGACGAAATAAGTCTTGCTCTAATGCTTTGTCAAAATCTTCTTGTGTATACGAAACATCTTGTTTAAAGCGATAACATATAAGGTTACTAAACCACATAGGAATACAGATCCATTTGAAAAATTTGCACAATCATAGCAATAAAATCAGTATCTCGAAATGGCTGATTTTATTGTGGCATATTTAAAAAATAGCAAGTTGTTTTAAGGAGCGCAGTCATAATTGAGTATGTGTAATCTTGCTTGCTGTCGCTGCGCACTTGTTGCGCAATAAGTTGCTACACTTTTATACAGGCCGTTTAAAACTAAGCGCATATGTATTTAGCGTTTAGCTTTTTGCATTACACTATAGTTTAATGGTGGGTTTGATAATGCGCAGGCTAGGCCAAATATAAATCACTCTTAGTTGAATAAATTTCAATTTTGAAAAATTAACACGCCCTAGTGTATTTTACATTAATTCAGTTATAGTGAAGCTCGATATTTTTGAAGTTTTTCGGCTTTAAGTTTGGCTGAACGAGAGGTTGTTTTTATGCTGGCTTTAATGCATCGCCTTAGTAACTGGTTTTCATGATGAACTTTTCTATTTTAGTTTGTGACGATTCAGCAGTAGCCCGCAAACAAGTGATACGTTGCTTAAATGACTGTATAACCGCCGATATACGCCAAGCGATAAATGGAGTAGATGCGTTAGCGTTATTGAAAGAACAACATTTTGATTTAGTTTGCCTCGATTTAACTATGCCGATACTCGATGGTGTGCAGGTGTTGGAGCATATTAAAGCAGAAAAAATGGAGTGTTTTGTATTAGTCATTTCGGCAGATATTCAACAGCAAATGCAGCAGCGCGTAGCACAATTAGGTGTTATAGGGTTTATCGAAAAGCCAGTTGGCAAAATAATACTTAATAATATTTTGCATAAATTTGGCATTTACTAGAAGTTAAGATGAAAAAAAAGACTGTTTTATCTTCTTAATGAGGGTTGACAGTATAGCCTGTGTTAAGGCAGTCTTAAGCTATGAAAACATTTAGTCTTGCAGCGACCATTATTATTACAACCATCATCCTAACTGGATAGTGGCATAGGTCGGTGCAACAAATTTAAAGGCCTGTGTTCACTTAGAACCCAGGCCTTTTTTCGTTTTATGGAATGAGGAAACATAAAAAATGCGCGTTTTAAAATTTGGCGGATCATCGCTTGCCGACTTTGCTTGCTTAGAGATGGTTGCCGTGCTTGCAAAAGCACAATTAAAAGATGAAATGTTATTAGTGCTTTCAGCCCCCGGTGGCATGACAGATTCATTAGTTGCATTAGCCTCAGCGGCTGAGCAGGGTGAAGACTTTAGTCACTTGTGGCAAGCACTGGTAAATCGATGTGACGAGTTAAAAAAAGCAGTAGAGCAAGGCTATGGTGAAATTGAAAACTGGCCAAATTTTACCGAGCTTAAAAATAAACTTGATGGTGTATCACTTATTAAATGCTGCCCTGAGCAAGTACGTGCTTTTATTATTAGCTTTGGTGAGCGCGTTAGTGTGTCGTTAATGCAATGCTTACTCGGTGATTTAAACGCGCAGTACCTTGAAGCGACCAATTGCATAGTATCAACCGGTGGTTACATAGATGCAGAGGCAGACTTAGTTGCCAGTAAAGTGCGCTTTCAAGCCGTATTAAAAGAACAACCAGCAACTATTTATATTATGCCCGGTTTTACTGCCAGTAATGAGCAAGGCGAACTAACCACTTTGGGCCGAAATGGCTCAGATTATTCTGCGGCAATTGCGGCAGCTTGTTTAGAAGCCGATGTTTGCCAAATTTGGACTGATGTAGATGGTGTTTACAGTGCTGATCCGCGTTATATAAAAACCGCCACTAAAGTTGATTTTTTATCTTATAAAGAAGCGATGGAGCTTTCTTACTTTGGTGCAAAAGTATTACACCCTAAAACAATTTTACCCTGCGCTAAAGCGGGTGTACCGTGCGAAATTAAAAACACGCGTAACCCCAATGCACAAGGCTCACTTATTAGTAACGAGAGCGTTTCATCTGAGCCAGTAAAAGCACTATCAAGTTTACAAGATTTAGCAATGCTTACCGTGTCGGGCCCGGGCATGAAAGGTAAAGTAGGGATGGCATCTAAAGTATTTAATGCCCTTGCCCTTGATAATGTGTCGATTGTTTTAATTACCCAGTCATCGTGTGAGTTCAGTATTAGTTTTTGTGTTCATGAGGTCGATTTAGCGCTGGCACTTGAAGCGCTGCAAACCGCATTTAAATTAGAGTCTCAAGCAGGTTTAATTGAACCAATACAAGTAAAGCGTAACTTAGCTATTGTTACTTTGGTGGGCGATAATATGCGTGCGCACAAAGGTTTAGCGGCTAAGTTTTTTGCATCACTTGCTCAAGCACAAGTAAATATTGTAGCTATAGCCCAAGACTCTACCGAAAGTTCTATTTCGGCCGTGATCGATGGTGAACGTTGTAATGGCGCTGTAAAGGTTTGTCATGAGAATTTCTTTACCCATATTCCATCAATTGACGTGTTTTTATTAGGGTGTGGTTTAGTAGGTCAAGAGCTTATTGAGCAATTAGAGCGTCAACAAGCTTGGCTTGAAAAACGCAATATTAAACTTAAGCTTTATGGGGTTGCCAACTCTCGCCAGCTACACTTAGACAGTGAAGGTATTGCCTTTGATGACTGGCAGCAAAAGCTTGGCGCATCAGAGCAAGCTTTTGATTTAAAACTAGTTGAACAATTTGTACAGCAAAATCATTTAATAAACCCAGTATTAGTTGATTGTACTTCGTCAGATGCGTTATCGGCGCAATACGTAGACTTTTTAAATGCCGGTTTCCATGTCGTAGCTGCAAATAAAAAGGCCAATACAAGCTCGTATGCTTACTATCAAGACTTAATTGCAGCAACGCAAAAAAATGGCCGTAAGTTTTTATACGAAACCAATGTAGGAGCCGGTTTACCGGTACTTGATAACTTAAAATCGTTATTTGGTGCAGGAGACGAGTTACTAGAATTTAGTGGTATTTTATCAGGCTCGCTATCGTACATGTTTGGTGCGCTGCAAGATGGCTTGTCACTGTCTGAGGCAACAATTAAAGCTAAAGAAAGTGGCTTTACTGAACCTGATCCGCGTGATGACTTATCGGGGACAGACGTAGCACGAAAACTATTAATTATTGCCCGCGAATCTGGGATGCCACTAGAGCTAAGCGACATTGAAGTAGAGTCGGTATTACCGCACGGTTTTGCACAAGGCGATGATGTAAATACGTTTATGGAAAAGCTCCCTAGCCTAAACGCAGGTTTTAACGACCGAATAGCAAGTGCTGCCGCAGAGGGTAAAGTACTGCGTTACGTAGGCACAATTAAGCAAGGTCACTGTAAGGTAGGTATAGAAGCCGTTGATGCAAAGCATGCACTTTACGATATTCGTGATGGCGAAAACGCATTAGCAATTTTAAGTCAGTATTATCAGCCACGCCCATTTGTTATACGAGGCTATGGCGCAGGCTCGGCAGTAACAGCCGCTGGTGTATTTGCTGATATTTTAAAAACGTTATCGCGCTAGGAGCAAACAATGATTGAAGTATATGCTCCCGCATCTATTGGTAATTTTGCCGTTGGTTTTGACGCATTAGGCGCAGCTCTTGCACCTATTGACGGCAGTTTATTAGGCGATGTAGCCGTTGTTAGTGCCGCATCGAGCGATGAGTTTATTTGCTCTGGCGAATACGCGCATAAGCTACCAAGTGATGCCAGTGAAAACTTAGCGTATCAATGTTTAGTGCATTTTAGAGCGCATGTAGCGCCTAATATGCCAAGTGTAAAGTTGGAGCTGAAAAAGAACTTGCCCATAGGTTCAGGGCTAGGATCAAGTGCGTGTTCGGTGGTTGCAACCTTTGCTGCCCTTGATAAATTTGCCGGTACCAAGCTTAGCCAAGTTGAACTTATTGAATTAATGGCCGACTTTGAAGCAGTTGTTAGTGGTGGTCGTCATTACGATAACATCACGCCATGTTATTTAGGTGGCCTGCAGCTAACTGGCGATTTAATTCCTAATAAATCAATTGCTTTACCAGTTGATGAAAACTGGTATTACGTTGCTGCGTTTCCTGGTTTTTCACTTAATACAGCAAAAGCACGCTCAGTTTTACCAAAAGAATTGAGCATGCACGCAGGTGTAGAATTTGCGCAGCGTTTATCTGCCTTTAGTAGTTTATTGTTAATGCATCGCTTTGATGATGCATTAAGTATTATGCAAGACCATATAGCCGAGCCATACCGTGCGCCACTTATAACAGGTTTTAGTGAAGCAAAAGCGAGTTTGCCAGCGCTAGGCGCCGAAATTGTTAGTATTTCTGGTGCAGGGCCAACATTATTTACTGTGTGTAAAACATTAAAAGCTGCACAGCAGTGCGCGCAGTGGCTTGAAAGTAACTACATAAACGAGCAAGGTTTTTGCCATATTTGTAAATTAGATAACGACGGCACACGTCAATTAACAGTTTTATAGGATAGTAGTTATGCAATTACATAATTTAAAAGATAGTTCGCAACAAGTGTCGTTTGTTGAGGCAGTAAAAACGGGTTTAGGGCGTAATCAAGGGGTATTTTTTCCCGAGTCGTTAACACCACTAACGGATGTTGATGCACTACTTGATATGGATTTTGTAACCCGTAGTAGTAAAATACTCTCGCATTTAATTGGCGATGAATTACCAGCAGATACCGTTGCACATATGGTTAAAAATGCATTTAACTTTCCGGTTAAGCTGGTGGAAGTGGCAGAGAACACTTATTGCTTAGAATTGTTTCATGGGCCTACCTTAGCGTTTAAAGATTTTGGTGCGCGCTTTATGGCAGAGTGTTTAGCGCAGTTTAATCAAGGCGATAAAGTGACTATTTTAACTGCAACGTCGGGCGATACTGGCGCGGCGGTTGCACATGCGTTTTATAATAAGCCTAATATCGACGTGGTAATTTTATACCCTAAAGGCAAAATTTCACTGGCGCAGCAAAAGCTTTTTACTACATTGGGTGGCAACATTCATTGTTATGCGGTTGAAGGCAGCTTTGATGATTGCCAAGAGTTAGTTAAAAATGCCTTTTTAGATGAAGAAGTTAAATCTACACTGGGGCTTAACTCTGCTAACTCTATTAATATTAGTCGCTTAGTGGCACAAGTTTGTTATTACTTTGAGGCAATTGCACAATTACCAAAAGCAAAACGGGCTACTGCGCATATTTCGGTTCCAAGTGGTAACTTTGGTAATGTGTGCGCGGCAATGATAGGTGCTGTTATTGGTTTGCCTGTTGGCAAACTTAGTGCAACTACTAATCAAAACGATACAGTACCGCGCTTTATGCTGGATAAAAACTGGACGCCAAACGCGACACTTGAATCACTTTCAAATGCAATGGATGTAAGCAAGCCAAATAACTGGCCACGAGTGCAATCTATGCTCGACAACAATTGGTTTAGCTACGATAATTTTTATTCAACTAGCGTAAACGAGCAAGATACGCAAACAGTGATGAAAAATATTCAACAAACAGGTTATGTTGCTGAGCCGCATACCGCTATTGCATACCAAGGACTTGTTGAAAATCGCGCTCCTGGCGCTGCCGGAATCTTTTTAGCAACGGCTCATCCAGCTAAATTTAAAGACAGTGTTGAAGGTATTTTAAACATTGAACTAGCTATGCCAAAGCCACTTGCAGATGCATTAGCCAAGCCATGTTTAGCTAATGATATAAATGCTGATTATGATGCCTTACGTACTGAAATACTTAAAAAATTAAGTTGAAAGTAAGATCTAATTAAAGCGGCCTTGGTCGCTTTTTTTATAGGTATATTTTAGTGTGGGTGTTAATACTTTCATTAGCTATGCAAATATAGTAATTAATATATATTTTAATTTTTTATGTAATGATTAAAAAATATCATCTTAAAAAGCCTGTGAAATAAATTCAATCCCTGTTTAAATATCCTCAACTTAAGAGCGTAGGCAAATAGTCGTTTTAAGCGTACAATAAAGCCTCTAAAAAATACCATACACCTTGCCCCAGGAGACCCCAATGTTAGAACGTAGCATGAATATTTCAGATTTTGACCCAGAGTTATTTGACGCAATTGCAAAAGAAACTGCGCGCCAAGAAGATCACATTGAATTAATCGCTTCTGAAAACTACTGTAGCCCACGCGTACTAGAAGCACAGGGTTCACAGTTAACTAATAAATACGCAGAAGGTTATCCGGGCAAACGTTACTATGGCGGTTGTGAGCATGTAGACGTTGTTGAGCAATTAGCGATTGACCGTGCTAACGAACTATTTGGTTCTGACTATGCAAACGTACAACCACATGCTGGTTCGCAAGCAAATGCGGCTGTTTTTTTAGCTTTATTAAACGCCGGTGACACTGTACTTGGTATGAGCTTAGCTCATGGCGGCCATTTAACGCATGGTTCACACGTAAACTTTTCAGGTAAGCTTTATAATGCAATTCAGTATGGCCTAGATGAAACTACAGGCGAAATTGATTACGCACAGGTTGAAGCGCTAGCGCTTGAGCACAAACCAAAAATGATTATTGGTGGCTTCTCAGCATACTCAGGTATTGTTGATTGGGCTAAATTACGTGAAATTGCTGATAAAATTGGCGCTTACTTTTTTGTAGATATGGCGCACGTTGCTGGTTTAATTGCGGCGGGTATTTACCCAAGCCCAGTTCCTCACGCACATGTTGTTACTACAACTACACATAAAACCTTAGCAGGCCCTCGTGGTGGTTTAATTATTTCGGCATGTGGCGACGAAGCTATTTACAAAAAGCTTAACAGTGCTGTTTTCCCTGGTGGCCAAGGCGGTCCTTTATGTCATGTTATTGCTGCTAAAGCTGTGGCATTTAAAGAAGCCCTACAACCAGAATTTAAAGTGTACCAAACACAAGTTGTTAAAAATGCACAAGCTATGGTTGCTGTTATGCAGGAACGTGGCTACAAAATTGTATCTGACAAAACTGAAAACCACTTATTCTTACTTGATTTAATCAATAAAGATATTACCGGTAAAGATGCAGATGCTGCTTTGGGTAACGCTCATATTACAGTTAACAAAAACTCAGTGCCTAACGATCCACGTTCACCGTTTGTAACATCTGGCCTACGTATTGGTTCACCTGCAATCACTCGTCGTGGTTTTAAAGAAGCAGAATCTAAAGAGCTTGCTGGCTGGATCTGTGACGTACTAGATAACATCAATGATGAATCAGTACAGGCGCAAGTAAGAGAAAAAGTAAAAGCAATTTGTGCAAAACTACCTGTTTACGCTTAATAAAAGTAAAACAGTAATTTAGATCACAATCGCTTAGTTTTTTGCTAAGATAAAGGCCGCTTTAAAGCGGCCTTTTTTTGTTTTTTAAAACGGAAGTACCTAGCTATGCATTGCCCATTTTGTACCGCAAAAGATACCAAAGTTATTGACTCTCGCCTGGTTGGCGGTGGTCACCAAGTGCGTCGTCGTCGTGAATGCAATGACTGCCATGAGCGTTTTACTACGTTTGAGGGCGCAGAACTGGTTATGCCACGGGTAATAAAACAAGATGGCAGCCGCGAACCCTTTAACGAAGATAAATTGTTAAATGGTTTAAACCGCGCACTGGAAAAACGCCCCGTAAGTACCGAACAAGTAGAAGAAGTAGTTAATATAATAAAGTCGCAATTACGCGCAACCGGTGAGCGAGAGGTTTCGAGCCATTTAGTGGGAGAGTGCATTATGGAAGCGCTTAAAAAGCTCGATAAAGTAGCTTATGTGCGCTTTGCCTCGGTGTATCGTTCGTTTGAAGATATCCGCGAATTTGGCGAAGAAATTGCCCGCTTAGGGGAGTAAGTATGCAAAGCGACTGTGTTTTTAACCAATATGACGAAATGTATATGGCACGTGCTATAGAATTGGCTAAAAAAGGCCGGTTTACTACCACGCCTAATCCAAACGTAGGTTGTGTATTAGTTAAAAACAATGAAATAGTAGGCGAGGGATTTCATCAGCTTGCCGGACAAGGGCATGCAGAAGTAAATGCACTTGCTATGGCAGGCAGTAAAGCAAAAGGCGCAACAGCTTATGTTACGCTTGAGCCATGTAGCCATTATGGCCGTACACCACCGTGCGCAGAAGGTTTAAAAGCCGCCGGTGTAGTAAAAGTAATTGCCGCCATGGTCGATAGCAATCCACAAGTGGCAGGTAAGGGGCTGAAAATACTTAGCGACGCTGGTATTGAGGTTGCACATGGGTTACTTGAAGCACAGGCTAGGGCGCTTAATTTAGGCTTTTTTAAACGTATGGAGCATGGTCTGCCCTATGTAACGTGTAAAATGGCCGCCAGTATTGATGGTAAAACGGCGCTTAATAATGGCCAAAGTAAGTGGATAACAGGCGCAGCAGCACGCCAAGACGTGCAGTTATATCGTGCACAAAGTTGCGCTATTTTAACCGGTGCCGATACCGTATTAGTAGATGACGCTAAATTAAATGTGCGTAAAAATGAATTACCGCAGGCATTACCTACACAGTTACCGCTTCGCCAACCGGTGCGTGTTATTATTGACTCGCAAAATCGTTTAACCCCAAATCTTGCTTTATTTGCTATTGAAAGTGAAATAATAATTTTTACTACCAAGGTTGATAAATCGCAACATTGGCCGCATTTTGTAAAGCATATAGTAGTAACTGCTAGTAATTCAAAAGTTGATTTAACCGCGGTTTTAAAAAAGCTCGCAAAGCTGCAATTTAACACAGTGTGGCTAGAGGCTGGGGCAACCCTTGCGGGTAAAATGGTTGAACTGGATTTAATAGATGAATTTATTTTTTATCTAGCGCCTAAATTAATTGGGTGTGATGGCAAGAGTTTAGTTAATTTTCCTGAGTTGATCAGTATGCAAAATACGATTGATTTAACTTTTAATGAGTGTACGCGTATAGGTGATGATTTACGTATTAGCGCAGTAAAAAGCTCATTAAAACCACTTGATACAAAAGAGTAATGCTATGTTTACTGGGATAATAGAAGCCACAGGCAAAATTGCTTTATTACAAAAAAAACAAGGCGATTTAGCTATTCGTGTACAAAGCCCTGACCTTGATATGAGTGATGTTAAGTTAGGAGATAGTATTGCCACTAATGGTGTGTGTTTAACTGTTGTTGATAAACATGCCGATGGTTTTAGTGCCGACTTATCGAATGAAACGATAGATTTAACTGGTTTTGCTCATTACACATTAGGGCAAACAGTTAATCTTGAAAAAGCCATGCAACCGGTTTCGCGTTTAGGTGGGCATTTAGTATCTGGCCATGTTGATGGCATTGCTACAATTACCGCCATTACGCCAAATGCACGTGCTACAGAATATTGGCTAACCACAGATGAAAACCTAATGAAATACATACCGTATAAAGGTTCTGTATGTATTGATGGTATTAGCCTAACAGTGAACGCAGTAGAAGGTAATAAATTTAAATTAACGATTGTGCCCCATACTAGCGAGCAAACTACGATAGCTAATTTTAAAGTGGGCACCCAAGTTAATTTGGAAGTCGACCAAATTGCGCGTTATTTAGAGCGGCTTATAAAAGGCGCAGAGCAGCCTACGGGCGCTGATATTTCAATGAGCTTACTCGCAAAAGCGGGCTTTATTAAGTAACGCAACTAACAACTAATAAGAGTGAATTATGAACTTACACAGCGCAGAAGAAATTATCGCAGACATTAAAGCCGGTAAAATGGTTATTTTAATGGACGATGAAGACAGGGAAAATGAAGGCGATTTAATTATTGCCGCCGAGCATATTAGTGCAGAAGCTATTAACTTTATGGCCACGCATGGCCGTGGTTTAATTTGTTTAACTATGACGCAACAGCGATGCGAGCAACTTGATTTACCGCTTATGGTAAAAAATAACGGTGCTGCGTTTTCAACTAATTTTACAATGTCGATAGAAGCTTCAAAAGGCGTTACTACAGGTATTTCGGCAGCAGATAGAGCACGTACAGTACAGGCCGCTATAGCTAAAGGCGCAGTGCCTAGCGATATAGTACAGCCTGGGCATATTTTTCCTATAATGGCACAACCTGGCGGTGTTTTAACGCGTGCAGGGCACACTGAAGCAGGCTGCGACTTAGCCCGTTTAGCAGGGCTTGAGCCTTCATCGGTTATTGTTGAAATACTCAATGCAGATGGCACTATGGCGCGCCGTCCTGACTTAGAAGTGTTTTCTAAACAGCACGATATTAAAATTGGCACCATAGCTGATTTAATTGAATACCGTAACTTAAACGAAACCACGATAGAGCAAGTGGCAAAGTGTAAGTTACCTACCGAGCACGGTGAGTTTGATTTAGTAACCTACAAAGACACCATTGACGGACAGCTACATTACGCATTAGTAAAAGGCGAAATGAAACAACAAGCGCCAACCGTAGTGCGAGTGCATTTACAAAGCACCTTTAACGATATTTTACTCTCAGATAGAAACTCTGAGCGTAGCTGGGGCGTGTCTGACGCAATGGCTTATATAGCTAAGCACAATGGTGTATTAGTTATTTTAGGCAAACAAGAAAGTACCGCAGAGCTTGAGGCAACCGTAAAGGCGTTTGCAGCCGAAGATTCGGGTGAAGATGTAACACCGAATAAATTTACAGGTACGTCTCGTACTGTAGGCGTGGGTTCACAAATTTTAGCCGATTTAGGCATTAAACAAATGCGCTTAATGAGTCGCCCTAAAAAGTATCATGCACTTTCAGGGTTTCATTTAGAAGTTGTTGACTACATAGAGCCGCAGTAATTAGACGCTAGGCTATTATTTTATTTTTATGGTATGATGCGCTGCAATTTTTGCGCAATCGAAATCGCTCAAACTTATTTTTAAGGTTATCAAATGAAAATTATTGAAGGTAGTAAGTACGCTCCGGGCAAAAAATTTGCCATTGTCATTTCTCGCTTTAATGACTTTATTGGTAGTAGCTTATTAGCAGGCGCTATTGATGAATTAAAACGCACAGGTGGTGTATCGGATGACGATATTACCGTAGTTTATGTACCTGGCGCGGTTGAATTACCTTTAGCAGCGAAACGTATTGCGGCAAAAAAACAGTATGATGCAATCATCGCATTAGGCGTAGTGATCAGAGGTGGTACTCCACACTTTGACCTAGTTGCTGGCGAATCAAACAAAGGTCTTGCGCAAGTATCACTTGAGTATGATATACCGGTTGCATTTGGCGTATTAACCACAGAAAGCATTGAACAAGCAATTGAGCGTGCTGGCACCAAAATGGGCAATAAAGGCGGCGAAGCTGCTTTAGGCGCGCTTGAAATGGTTAATGTGTTAGATAAAATTTAAGTTTAAGGAATTTTTGTGAAACCAGCAGCAAGACGTAAAGCACGTATATTAGCACTTCAGGCCATTTATTCTTGGCAATTAAGTGGCAATGCAATTGCCGATATCGAACAACAAATGTTGATCGAAAACGACGTGACTAAAATTGATGTTGAATATTTTAAAGATTTAGCCAGTGGCGTTGCGGTAAATTATAAGCAACTAGACGAGGCTGTATCACCGCATTTAACCCGTCCATTCGATGAGTTAGATATGGTTGAACGCGCAATATTACGTTTAAGCAGCTATGAGCTAAAATTTCGTGAAGATGTTCCATACAAAGTGGCTATCAACGAAAGCATTGAATTAGCTAAAATGTTTGGCGCTGAAGATAGCCATAAATTTGTAAACGGTGTACTTGATAAAGCAGTTAAGCATTTACGTAAGTAATATTTAGTCAGGTTTTTGATAATTATTTTATCAAAACTGGCTGGTATAAATTACCGTTAAAAAGGAGAGCCGGCATAGGTCGGCTTTTTTGTGTATGAAGGAATTTGAATTAATTAATCGTTATTTTAAAGGCCGTGGTATTACTCGCCGCGATGTTAATTTAGGGATTGGAGATGACTGCGCATTAGTTACTGTGCCGCAAAATTGTCAGCTTGCTATAACAACCGATACACTCGTTGCTGGTGTACATTTTTTTGATGACATTGAACCTCGCGCACTCGGGCACAGAGCATTGGCTGTAAATTTAAGTGATTTAGCGGCAATGGGGGCAGAGCCTACATGGGTTTCTATCGCTTTAACACTTCCGAGTATTGATCAGCAATGGATTGAAGAATTGACTGACGGCATGCATGAAATTGCCGAATATTTTAATGTACAAATAATTGGTGGCGACACGACTCAAGGACCTTTGAGTATTACTATTTGTGCAAAAGGTACAGTACCCGAAGGCACTGCATTATGCCGAAATGGCGCAAAAGTAGGTGACTGGATTTTTGTAACTGGGCCGTTAGGAGATGCGGGGCTTGCAATAGAGTCTCGCAAGCAAGGCTTAACGATTGAACCTGAGCATCTAAAACATATTAAAAAGCGCCTTAACTTCCCTACACCTAGAGTGGCTGCAGGGCAGGTATTACGTGGGCTTGCGTCTTCTGCTATTGATATTTCAGATGGTTTACTAGCCGATTTAGGCCATATACTAAATATGTCGCAGGTTAGCGCAACGGTTAATATTGAAAGCATACCCACCTCGGATGCAATGAAAGCTAGCCTTGATTTTGAACAACAATTACCGTTTATACTAAATTACGGCGACGACTATGAACTGCTTTATACCGTGCCTGATAGCAATAAAAGTATGCTTGATGTAAAACTGCGTCAATATGGCGTAGAGGCAATTTGTATTGGCCAAATAAAAAGTGGCGAAGGGCAAATTGACCTGTTACATAAAGGCGAAAAATTTACTTTTAAGCACCAAGGTTTTGAGCACTTTTCTAAGGATTTAAGTTGAACAACAAGCGTTTATTTAACCTAAAGCGTCCACATCAGTTTTTTGGTTTAGGTTTTGGTACTGGGCTTGCACCTATAGCCCCAGGCACATTTGGTACTTTGGCCGCTTTACCTTTTATTTTTATAACCATGCACTACCCGTTGTGGTTACAAATAGTATTTGCTGTAGTGATCAGTGTTTTTGGTATTTGGGCTTGTGGCAAGACCGCAGATGATTTAGGGGTACACGATCACCCTGCGATTGTATGGGATGAAGTGGCAGGTTACTACATCACTATGATTGGTACGGCACTGAGCTGGCAAACATTATTGGTTGGTTTTTTACTGTTTCGTTTTTTTGATATAGTCAAACCAGGCCCTATCCGTGTGCTCGACAAGCGTGCCCATGGTGGATTTGGCATTATGATTGATGACGTACTTGCAGGTATATTTTCACTTATTTGTTTGCAAGCGCTGATAAAAGTAGGTTTACTACCCTTTTAGTTTATTATTTGATTGTTTAGCTAGGTGGCAGCAATATGATGCGATTTTTACTAGTTTTTGTACTACTAACCTGTGCTATGCCAAGTTGGGCCTCAATTACTGATTACGTAGTTAAACAATGGAATATTAAAGATGGACTCCCCTCGCAATCACTCAAAAGTGTTGTGCAAGACCAGCAAGGTTATATGTGGCTGGGAACTCAATTTGGTTTAAGTCGTTTTGACGGCAATACTTTTACCAACTACAACACGCAAAATAGTCTTTTTTTACCAAGTAATGGTATTAATAAATTACTAATAGATGGCCAAGGCTTTTTGTGGATCGGCACCAAAAATGGGTTAGTAGTTATTGACCCTGCAACACTTAGTGCACAAGAGTTTAATATTAAAGGCCCGGTTAGAGATATTTTAGAGGACTCTAAAGGCGGTATTTGGATAGCCGCTAATGGCCTGTATTATGTTGATCGTAGTTTGGTTGATTTACGCGATCAAACTAATGAGCCATCACCCATAGTTAATCCCACTGTTATTACTCAAATAGTTGGCTCTGTGAGCAAAATGGCGCTCGCACCTGAAGGTATTTGGTTAGTAAACGACAGACATTTACTGCGCCTGACAAAAAGCGCTGCCGACTTTTCTAAATTACGCTTAGAGCTTACTGCCAAAGTGTCATTACCCGACAGCTTAGCGCAAACCATAGTGCACGATCTCTCTTTTTTAAATGGTAATTTATATTTAGCCTCTGAGTTGGGTGCTTATTTTTTAGATTTAGATGACGAACTACGTTCTTTCCCACTGCCTAATGTGAATAACTCTGCAGTTTATAAATTTATGAGCGATACCAATGGTGGCTTATGGGTATCTACTTATGGGCGTTTATTATTTCGTGGCAAGTCAGGTGATTGGCAATGGGTTGAGCCAAGTCAGTTAGATCAAAGTATTTGGTTTGCTGACATGTTTCGCGATGATCAAAATAATGTTTGGCTAGCCAGTTTTAGTGAAGGTTTATGGCTGGCACACGAAGGTCGCATTGAGCGTCACTCGGCAATTTCTAAAATGACTGAAACGGTAATGGCGATTAGTAAATCACCCGATGACAAACTGTGGATAGCTAACAGAAGCGGAGTTGGTTACTTTGATACCAATAAAAACTTTATTAATATAATAAACAGTAGCAAGTATGGGCATGCCTCGGTGCATGATTTACAGTTTGATGGCGATCGGCTTTATATTGCTACTGGGCGGGGGTTATTCTTTTATGAAGACGACACACTTTACAGCTTTCCTGGGCGCGCATTAAACGACAATCCAGTATTTGCGATTAGCTCGGCTACCCGAGGCGGATTTTGGATTGGTACCGGCCGAGGATTGTATAGACTCAATTATAGTGGTTTAAGACCCTTTGCTTATAATGCATTTTTAGGCAGTAAGTTTATTACTTTTGTATTAGATGCCCCAAATTTTGGCATTATTGGTACTAGTAAAGGTGCGTATTACTTTACAGACCGAGGAATAGAAAAAATAGGTGACCAAACTACCTTAGAAAGTGCTTATGTAACCAGTATTTTGCATATAGATGGAGTTGGGATATTAGTTGGTTCGTTAAACGATGGCTTGTTCTATCGTAGTGGACAAGGACAATGGCAGCAGTTAGATGCGGCAAATGGCTTACCTTATGGTTCTATTTTTAGCTTAAAGTACGATGAAAAATTAAAAAGAATATGGGTAAGCACCATGAAAGGTGTTTATCGGATGCCGGTAGATCAATTTAAAACGCAGATCCAAAGCTTAAAAGTTGAAGAAGTTATTTCCTCGTTCGACCGCCAACTCGATGGTAAAGCCAGCCAATGTTGTAATGGCTTAGGGCATGACGCGGTTGTTGATATGAACAATTCTATTTGGTATCCCAGTTTACAAGGTGTAGTTGAAATACCTAAAAGCGTTGAGTTGTTTGGCTTGCGTGGTTTAAAACCTAAAATAGAAACATTAACTACACCATTACGTAGTTTAACCACTGCTGCATTAGGTAATAAACCGCGATTAAAAATAGACGAGCGCGATGTTACTTTAAAATACACAGCCATAGATTATTACGCGCCAAATAGTATTGAGTTTAGGTATAAATTAAATGGTTTAGATACTGACTGGCGATACGCGAATACTCGCCGCGAAGCTATTTATACTAACCTCCCAGCCGGTTCTTTTTTGTTTCAGTTAGAAACAAAACGCCAAGGCGAGGATTGGAACATAGCCCAATCTGTTGATTACGCTTTTGTAGTACCTGAGCGTTTTGACGAAACAATTTACTTTAGATTACTGATCACCAGTGGTTTTGTTTTATTGTTTTATTTAGTGTTTTGGGTATTTAGAGCGCAAGAGCGCCGTAAACAAGAAGTGTTAGAAGGGTTGATCACTGATCGTACCTTAGAGCTTCGCCAAGCAAACGATAAGCTTAATAAAGTTAACTCACAGCTTAAGCTAGTGAGCCATTCAGATGAGCTTACAGGGTTACGTAGTCGCCGCTTTTTGTTCGACCAACTACCTAAAGATATTGAACATTTTCAGCGTAACTCACAATCACTGCAAGCGCAGGGCAAGTCGCTAGTATTATTAATTATGAACTTAGACAACTTTAGCCGTATTAACGATGCGTATGGGCCAATTGCCGGAGATAGTTGTTTGCAGCAAATGGCGGTATTACTTAATTCGCGTACTCAGGGCTCAGATTATGTGGCACGTTGGAGCGGCGATGAGTTTTTACTTTTATTACGTGACTTTAAATGTAACTTAATTGACAGCTATGTGTCGGATCTTTGCCAAGGAATTTCCGAACATGCATTTCAATTGCCAAACGGTAAAAGCACTCATATTTCAGCCTCAATTGGTTGGTCGTTCTATCCGCTACCACTATTAGGTGGCCAAGTTATTAGCTGGGAAACCTCGATTAATTTAGCTGATATTGCACTGCATCAAGTTAAAAAACGCGGTGGCGATGGGGTCGCTAACATTACCTTTGATGAGCAGTTAGATGCGTTTGAGTTTGAGCAAAACCCTAATGTTGAACAGCAAATAGGCTTGCTACAAGCCAATGGTTTAGCTGATATTAAAGTATGGATGCGATAAGTAACTAATATTTAGATATTAAAAAAGGAGCCTAGGCTCCTTTTTTAATATGCTTTAAATGAGTAGGAGGTTAATTAATAAACGCTTTGATAGCAGTTAATATTCCTTGCTCGCCTAAGCCCATTTCGTCGTGCATTTCGTCTTGTGTACCGTGCTTAATAAATTCATCAGGGATACCCAAGTTAAGAATGCTAACCTGTGCTTTTTGCGTTGCTAAATACTCATTAACCGCAGAGCCAGCACCGCCAGAAATTGCATTGTCTTCAAGCGTTACTATTACATTGTGGCTGTTTATTAACTCATCGAGTAACGCAGTATCAAGCGGTTTAATAAAGCGCATATTAACTAAAGTCGCATTGAGTTCATCAGCTGCTAGTTGCGCGTTTTCAAGTAATGTACCAAATGACAATATAGCCACTTTAGCACCTTGCTTAACAACATCGGCTTTACCAATTTCAAGTAATTGCATATTAGTTGCAATTTCTGCCGTACCAGCACTACCACGCGGATAACGCACAGCAACAGGGCAATTTGCTTGATAACCAGTATATAACATGTGGCGACACTCATTTGTATCGCTTGGCGCCATAATGACCATATTTGGAATGCAGCGCATAAAGCTTAAATCGTACGCACCTTGATGTGTTTCGCCGTCTGCGCCAACAATACCAGCACGGTCAATAGCGAATAGCACAGGTAAGTTTTGCAGCGCTACATCGTGAATTAGCTGATCGTACGCACGTTGTAAAAAGCTTGAGTAAATTGCGACAACGGGTTTTAAGCCTTCACAAGCAAAACCAGCAGCGAGGGTTACAGCGTGCTGCTCGGCAATCGCAACATCAAAATACTGATCAGGATGCTCTTTTGAAAAACGCACCATGCCAGAGCCTTCGCGCATAGCCGGTGTTATCGCCATAAGCTTGCTGTCTTGCTTTGCTATGTCGCATAACCAGTCGCCAAATACATTAGAAAATGTAGCCGCACCGGGTTTTGATTTAGGTAAACTTGATGTATTAGGATCAAACTTAGGTACGCCGTGATAGCCAATAGGGTCGGCTTCAGCGGGTTTATACCCTTTGCCTTTTTGGGTTTTTATATGCAGTAATTGCGGGCCTTTTAAGTTACGCATATTACGCAGCGTATCTACTAACATGTTTACATCATGGCCATCAATTGGGCCAATATAATTTAGGCCTAATTCTTCAAAGAAGGTACCAGGGATCATCATCCCTTTAATATGCTCTTCCATTTTACTGGCAAGTTGCTTAACTGGTGGCACACCCGAGAGTAGTTTTTTACTACCTTCGCGAATGTTAGTATAAAAGCTACCCGATAAAATACGGGCAAAGTGATTTGTTAACGCGCCAACGTTTTCAGAAATCGACATTTCGTTGTCATTTAAAATGATCAACATATCTGATTTTACATCACCTAAGTGGTTCATGGCTTCAAAAGCCATGCCTGCTGTAATAGCACCATCACCTATAACGGCAACCGTTTTGCGTCCTTTACCTTCTTTTTGCGCAGCAATAGACATGCCCAACGCAGCTGAAATAGAGGTACTAGAATGGCCCACACTAAACGTATCGTATTGGCTTTCTTCGCGAAATGGGAAAGGGTGCAAGCCATCTTTTTTACGAATGGTGTGCATTAAATCGCGACGCCCGGTGAGTATTTTGTGTGGGTAAGCTTGGTGGCCTACATCCCATACAAGGCGATCATCTGGGGTGTTATACACATAATGTAGTGCCACAGTGAGCTCTACGGTACCTAAACCAGACGCTAAATGCCCGCTACTTTGCGATACCGAGTTGAGTAAGTAGTCACGCAACTCATGGCTAAATGCAGGAAGCTTATCTTGTGCTAAGTCTCGCAAGTGGGCTGGTTCGTTAACCAAATTAAGTAATGGATACTTGCTGCTATCAAGTGTCATGGTTTTATATATGTCCTTCGCTAACATCAACTAACTGTGCAAACGCGTTGTTTGAGTTATTTGATGTTCAGTAATAATTTTAGTGCTAAGTTGCAATACGTTTAAGCCGTGTTTAGTGGTCACGTTCAATTAAATAGTTAGCTAGTGACGCTAAAGCACTGGTATCGGCGTCTATATTTGCTAACGCTGCATGGGCTTGTTGTATTAAGTTTTGCGCTTTTTCTTTAGCGCCTAGCATACCTAATAAAGCGGGATATGTCGCTTTATTCGCAGCGATATCTGACCCTTGAGGCTTACCTAAAGTAACGGTATCGCCTTCTACGTCTAAAATATCGTCATGTACTTGAAATGCAAGCCCTATGGCATAGCCAAAAGTGGCTAAATTTTCTAACGTGTTTTGACTAACATTGTTCGAGCACAAAGCCCCCAGTGTAATTGCACAGCTTATTAGCGCACCGGTTTTTAACTTATGAATACGCTCAAGTTCAGCCACGGTTATTACTTTATCAGTAGCTGCAATATCAAGCCCTTGGCCTGCCACCATACCTTGTAACCCAGAGGCATGTGCCAGTTCAGCAATCATTTTAACTTGAGCTTGAGCACTACAGTTAAAATTATGCTTGGCTATTAACTCAAATGCTAAAGCTTGCAGTGCATCACCGGCTAAAATTGCGTGTGCTTCGCCGTACACGATATGACAGGTTGGGCGTCCGCGACGTAATTCATCATCATCCATAGCTGGTAAGTCATCGTGAACTAACGAGTAGCTATGAATACATTCTATAGCTGCAGCAAGTACGTCTAAATCTTGTTTATCTGCGCCGAGCATTTTACCCGTTGCGTAAACCAAAAAAGGACGCAATCTTTTGCCGCCATTCATTAAACTATAATGGGTGGCGGCTTTTATGGTCTCGTCAGTATTAAGCGATTGGTCAAAATAAAGGTTAAGAGTATTGGCTACATCAGTTTGAGCATGTGTAATAAGTTCTTTAATAGTCACGGCTATTCCATATCATTATCAAAGTCGGTTAATACAGACTTCTCATCTTTGCCCATTAAAATAGCCACCTTTTGCTCAGCTTGTTGCAACTTACTAGACGATGCGCCTGCTAAAGCAATGCCACGCTCAAACTGTTTTAATGACTGCTCAAGCGATAAATCACCTTGTTCCATTTCACTAACGATTGTTGTTAATTCTTCTAGTGCTTGCTCGAAACTTAAGTTTTCAGGTTTTTTAGTCGCCATCTTTATTTCAACTTACATAATAAATTTAGAAGTCAATTTTAGGGGGAATGCTAAACTAGGTCAAAGGATGAAATGGTTTTTTCGTTAATAAACGCTTTATGTTTTAAAAAATTGATAATTAGATAGATTACACAAGTTGATCTAGAATAGTGCTTAATCCAGCTTTTTATGTTTATCTATAAAAAATGGCTTAAGCAATTCAGTATCTTGCCGATAAACAATTAATAACAAACGTTTGCATATAAAAGCAAAAACCTTTGGAGGGAATGTGGATTTAGCAACCATTATTGGGATCCTTGGCGCAATTGGCTTAATTGTCATGTCCATGTTTATGAGTAGTAGCGGTGAAATGGCTATGTTTTACAACACGCCCTCTGTTGTAATCGTATTTGGCGGTTCATTATTTATCGTTTTATCAAACTTTACTATGTCACAGTTTTTTGGCATAGGTAAGGTGGTTACCAAAGCGTTTATGTTTAAGCTTGAGTCGCCAGAAGAGTTAATCGAAAAAGCAGTTGAACTTGCAGATTCAGCACGTAAAGGCGGGTTTTTAGCACTTGAAGAGGCAGAAATACCGAATCCATTTATGCGCAAAGGCGTTGACATGCTAGTAGATGGCCACGACGCAGACGTAGTGCGGGCCACACTGCAAAAAGATATTTCATTAACTACAGCACGGCATGAGTCGGGTGCTACTTTATTTAAATCTTTGGGTGATATAGCCCCAGCAATGGGAATGATAGGCACTTTAATAGGCTTAGTTGCGATGTTATCTAATATGGATGATCCTAAAGCAATTGGTCCGGCTATGGCGGTGGCATTGTTAACCACATTATACGGCGCATTTTTAGCTAACGTAGTCGCTATTCCTATTCAAACAAAATTGGAGCTGCGTAAAGACGAAGAGGCAATGAATCAACGTTTAATTTTAGATGCGGTTTTAGGTATTCAAGATGGTCAAAATCCAAAAGTAATAGAAGGTATTTTGAAAAACTATCTTGCTGAATCAAAACGTAAAGTAAACACTGAGGATTAACTATGTCTGATCAAGAGTGCAAGTGCCCACCCCCAGGTTTACCTGCGTGGATGGGGACATTCGCAGATTTAATGTCGCTATTAATGTGCTTTTTTGTGCTCTTGCTTGCGTTTTCTGAAATGGATGTACTTAAATTTAAACAAATTGCCGGTTCGATGAAATTTGCATTTGGTGTACAAAATAAAATAGAAGTTAAAGATATTCCCAAAGGCACATCAGTTATTGCTATGGAGTTTACTCCGGGCAAGCCAGAGCCTACCCCAATTGAAACAATTCAACAGCAAACGGTAGAAATGACCCAGCAAATGTTAGAGTTTCAGGCAGGTGATGAAAGTTCAGCAGGCGGAAGGCAAGAGCAGCGGGGCGATAAACGTGGTGGCGAGTCGCGTAGTACTTCCAAAGAGCAAGCATCGGAGCAAGCAATTTCAGCGGCCGATCAACAGCAAACAAACGACTTAGTTAAAAAAATTGCCCAGCAATTAGAAAAACAAATAATTGATGGTGCCATAGAGCTTGAATCATTAGGGCAGCAAATAATTATTCGTATTCGCGAAAATGGCTCTTTCCCTTCGGGTAGTGCATTTTTACAACCTAAGTTTAAACCCATTATTCAAGAAATTGGCGTGCTATTAAAAGATGTGCCTGGAGAAATTACTGTGTCGGGGCATACCGACGATTTTCAGGTTTCAAACGAGTTATATATTAATAACTGGGATCTTTCATCTAAGCGTGCAGTTGCAGTAGCTAGTGAGCTGCAAAAAGTAGTTGGATTTGATAAAAATAGAATGATGGTAGTAGGGCGTGCTGAAACCCGGCCGTTAGTGCCAAATGACAGCAATGAAGATCGCCGTCGTAATCGTCGCGTTGAAATATCTATTTTACAAGGAAAAGCCAAAGAGTCTGATCCTATCGATGTAAGGTAGCAGTCATTTTATTAAAAACACACTTGGTTTAAGCAAACTAAGTGTAATTGATTTCAGGTGACTTTTAGTTAAAATTAACTAAAAGTCACCACCTCAGCCAAATACCTCAGAGTTGTTAAATAATACGGTTTAATAAAAACATCCCACGCTGTGAATTGATATGCTAAACTACTGTGTATATAAACAGTAAAAGAGCTTGCTTATGAAACTCTATATTGCCGAAAAGCCGTCATTAGGGCGTGCTATTGCCGACGCGTTACCAAAACCGCACAAAAAGCACGATGGCTACATTGAAGTTGCAAATGGTGATTGCGTATCTTGGTGTATTGGTCATTTGCTCGAGCAAGCCGAGCCCGATGACTATGATGAGCGCTTTAAAAAGTGGCAGTTTGAGCACCTACCTATCATTCCTGAGCAGTGGCAATTAAAAGCAAAAACTAAAACTCGCAAGCAACTTACTGTGTTAAAAAAGCTAATCAAACAGGCTACAGCACTAGTGCATGCAGGTGATCCCGACAGAGAAGGGCAATTACTTGTCGATCAAGTTATTGAAGAAGCCAAAATAAGTAAAACTAAAAAGCAGCATATTCAACGCTTATTAATTAGTGATTTAAACTTAGCTGCAGTAAAAAAAGCATTAACGACTATGCGATCTAACCGTGAGTTTATTCCGTTGAGCGTTTCAGCCTTAGCGCGCTCTCGTGCTGATTGGTTGTTTGGTATGAATTTAACCCGCGCTTATACTTTAGCAGGGCAAAAAGCTGGGTTTGGTAACGTACTTTCTGTGGGACGAGTACAAACACCCATACTTGGCTTGGTGGTTAATAGAGATAATGACATAGCAAATTTCGTATCGAAGCCATTTTATGAAGTATTAGCCCACTTAGTCACCCCCGAAAAACAATCATTTAGTGCAAAATGGATACCCAGTAAGGCATGTGAGCCTTATCAAGACGAAGAAGGGCGAGTATTAAATAAAGCATTGGCTGAAAACGTAGCCTCGCGTATCACACAGCAAAATGCTGAGCTAACGGCGCTTGAACAAAAGCAAAAAAAACAAACTGCGCCACTGCCTTATAACTTATCTGCTTTGCAGATAGACGCGGCAAAAGCATTTGCTATGCCAGCGCAAAAGGTGCTGGATATATGCCAAATTCTTTATGAGCGTCATAAGTTAATTACCTACCCGCGTTCAGACAACCACTACTTACCTAATGATCATCACCAAGATGCGTCTGCTATTTTAAAAGCTATAAGCACTAATGGCGGGCAAGGTGTTGAGTTAGTAAAAGCAGCTGATAGTAAAAAACGTAGTAAATGTTTTAACGATTCAAAAGTGGCTGCGCATCACGCCATTGTCCCTACGGCAAAACAGTTAAAGTCGACAAGTTTAGGTAGCGATGAGACAAAGGTTTATCAATTAATATGTCGTCATTATTTAATACAGTTTTATCCCGACTATATTTACAACGAAACTAAAGCAGAGATAACTATTGCTGGCGGGTTATTTAAAGCAAATGCAAAGCAAGATGTAAGCTTGGGTTTTAAGGTGCTAATGGGTAAGTCTGAATTGAAAGATGAAGCCACGCTACCGCTTTTAACAAAAGACATGTTACTTTTTTGCTCGCAAGGGGAGGTTGTTGAAAAATATACCTCTCCGCCAGCGCACTTTAGTGATGCGACTTTACTTGCAGCCATGACAGGCATAAGCCGCTATGTACAAGATCCACAGATAAAAAAAGTACTTAAAGACACCGATGGCTTAGGCACAGAGGCAACGCGAGCGGGGATCATTGAATTATTATTTAAACGCCGTTTTTTAAAACGTGAAGGCAAATTAATTAAAACAACCGAAACCGGGAGTGCACTTATTAGCGTGCTGCCGCAAGGTTTAGTTCGCCCCGATTTAACCGCTAAATGGGAATCGAGCTTAGGTGATATTGCACAGCAAGTAATGAGCTATCAGCAATTTTTACAGCCTTTACTTGCCGACTTAAATAGTTTTGTACAACAAGCTGCAAATTGCGATAGCAATGTATTTGCAAAGCTGCCTAAAACTTCAGCTAAAAAGCGTTTTGTTAAACGTGGCCAAAAAACGCCTTATAAAAAGTCGAGTTATAAAAAAAGCTCTGTTACAGGTTAACTACAGAGCTATTATTTAAATAAAACTATTGATTAAACAAAGTTACCGCTGCGTTACTCATGGCTTTAATGCCAGTTGGTAGTGCGACTTTATAGTCAGGGGCAAACTTACTTGAATGCAGTGAAGGTAATGTTTCGCCCGCTTTTATTGCACTTGCATATTTTGCTTGGTTAACGCCACCGAGCCAAAATAGTGTGATAGGAATATTTTCGTCAGTGCGGCCATATAGGCCAAAGTCTTCACCTGCCATTACAGGGAGGGTTTCAAGCACATTTTCATCACCAATAGCGCTGGCAATACTTTGACGCACAAGGTTGGTTTGTGCCGGGTTATTATATGTAGATGGAATTGACTCATCTTCATGTACTTGCACCTTAGGGTAGAGCGCTTCCTCAAGGCCTGCGCTTTGTGCAATACCGGCGGTAATGCGTTTAATTGCTGCAATTTGTGCATTTCTAATATCAGGGTTATAGCTGCGTAATGTAAGTTGTAACTTTACTTCATCAGAAATTACATTATGTTTTGAGCCACCATGAATAGATCCAACAGTAATAACTGATGGCTCTAATGGTGAAAGCTCACGACTCGTAATAGTTTGCAGTGCAAGCACAGTGCGCGCAGCAATAATAACCGGATCAATAGTGGTATGCGGATAAGCTCCATGTCCGCCTTTACCCTTTATAGTTATATCAACAGAATCGACGCTGGCCATAGTATATTCATTTTTTATCGCAACTTTACCGGCAGGCACACTTGCACTTACATGTAGCGCAATTATGTGATCAGGTTTTGCATATTTACTAAATAAGCCTTCTTTTAGCATGGCTTTAGCGCCACCGCCTACTTCTTCTGCGGGTTGTGCCACCATCATTAGCGTGCCTTGCCATGCATTTTTGTGAGCTATTAGTTGTTCAGCAGTACCAATGAATGAGCTCATATGTATATCGTGACCGCAGCCGTGCATAACACCTACTTTTGCACCGTGCTCGTCTATTACTGTTACTTTAGAAGCATACGCCTTACCTGTTTGTTCTGTAATAGGTAAGGCGTCGGTATCGGTACGTATCATTACTGTGGGGCCATCACCATTTTTGTAAATGCCTACAACGCCAAAACCACCTACATTGCTTGTAACTTCAAAACCAAGCTTGTTTAACTGCGCTGCTATTTTTTTTGCGGTTTGTTGCTCGTGATACGAAAGCTCGGGTGATTGATGCAGATCGAGGTAAAAGCTTTCGATGGCTGGCATGCTGCTATGTAAATTTAAGTCTAATGATTTAGCCGCCAATAGAGGGCTAGCTAATAATAGCGCTGTGCCTAAGTAAGTTAACTTCATGATTTTCCCTTATTGAGATAAATGTATATCCAAGTGATTTAGATATATGACTTGTAATAATTATGTTCAGCACCATATAAAAACCTAAATAAATGAATATGGCAATCAATTCAATGAGCAACATAGTTAGTATCAACGCGCAAAATTTTCAGCAAGTACTCGGCGAAACATCACAACAAAAGTTGGTACTGCTAAACTTCTACTCAGCGCAAAGTCCTGAATGTATTAACCAGGCAGCAATATTAGATAAATTAGCCGCTGAATATAACGACTATATAGTAGTAGCAAATTTAGATTGCGATGCCGAGCAAGCTCTGGCTTCGCAATTAGCACAGCAAGTTGGTTTACAAACACTACCAACACTGGTGTTGTTAAAAGACTCAGCGCCCGTTGATGTATTATCGGGTGCCCAAGCTGAAGCGAAAATTCGTGAAGCATTAGCTAAACATTTACCCGCTCAACAAGACTTACTATTAGAGCAAGCAAAGCAAGCATTATTAAAGTCAGATTTAAATGCCGCGTTTAATTATGCAAAGCAAGCTTATGAAATTGACAACAGCAACGCGCGTATTAAATTAGTACTTGCAGATATATGTATTCAAATTCATAAAGTAGATGAAGCGCAAGCACTAATTAATACAATAGATGTACAAGAGCAAGATGCTTACTTTAATAATATAAAAGCAAAATGCGAAGCTGCGCTTGAAGCAAAAGATTCACCAGAGATTAAAGAAAAGCAACAACAAGTAGAAAAGTACCCAAATGACTTAGAATTAAAAGAAGAGCTAAGTATTTTACTCAATGAAGCCGGCAGAAAAGAAGAAGCATTAGATGTACTATTTACAGTGCTGCAAAAAGATCTGAATTTTAACGAAGCAAAACCAAGTTTTTTAGCTATTATTGCCTCTTTACCCGACGGTGATGCACTTGCAGCAAAGTATCGTCGCAAGTTATATAGTATTTTGTACTAAAACTTAATAACTATTACTTTTAAAAGCACCTTACCTAGGTGCTTTTTACATTTTTAAGTTTATAGCAATATAACAGTAAGCTTGTTTAAGGAATAAAAAGCGCAGTTATCCACAGGGATTTGTGGGTAACCTGTGAGCCTGGCTTGTGTATCTTTGGGGTAAAAATTAAATGCAAAAAAGGCGATAAAAACGCTTGCGTAAAATCTGCGGCTCCCTATAATGCGACCCCACTGAGACGGGAAACGTCAACGCCTAGCGAGACGCGAACTACTCAGAGAGTTAAATAAAACTTCGGTTTTAAATTGTCGAAAGAAAGTTTAAAACAAAGTGTTGACTCGAAAAATAAAGGATGTATTATACGCATCCCTTGAGACGCTAAAGCGACTCAAAACGTTCTTTAACAATATAAAGCAATCATCTGTGTGGGCACTCG
>NZ_JACJDO010000023.1:43870-63785 GCF_014163535.1 Pseudoalteromonas sp. SR45-4 | reverse complement strand
ATTCAGTTAGTGATGCCAAAGCATACTATGTTTTAATAAAAGAATTGCATGAATTTTGTGAGATATTCAAAGGCAATTTTGACTGATAATTTTATAATAATTAGGAATAGCTTTTCATAGACTGGTGTTAGCTCCCTGAAAAGGAGTGTTTTGTAAGAATTACCACTGGTAAATACAAAAATTCCAATGTTATAAAATTGACTGTTCTTTTGCTATATCATCAAGTTCTTCAGGTGTTACACCCCATTCTGATAATTCAGCATAGTCGCTCTTGTACGCATAAGCTGCTGTAATAGCACTATCAAAATCTACTTTTCTATCAGTTGCTGCGTCCATTTTTGTTATATCGCCATTTCCATAATGAGTTCAAAGCTTTGAAAGGTGCAAAACTTTGTTAGGGCAAAAGGCAAGCTACGCAAAAAATCTCGAACTTTAATGTCACAGTTATCAAACTTTAGTGTCATAGTTCTAATGTTTAATGTCCACCGACAGCAATACCGCAGTAAGACAAGCTTAATAATGCAGCCGCAAAGAGATACTTTTGTGGCTTTTTCTTTATATGTTTTAGTGGGTTGCGCGTTCTGTTACTTGGGAGATAATAAGTATACTAAATTAATGAAGGAGGTAGGTTTATGTTTGTATTGGGTATTATTGTTTTGCTTGCAGTTATTGTCTGTATTATTTTCTTTGAGCCGCAGCCACCAGCAAAATATAAGTATTGTGATTTTGAAAATGAATTATCACTGGAGCAAAAAAATGCTCGTAAAGTTGTTATACAAAATCACTTTCATATAAGCCATTTCTAGGGTTTTTTATGTTACAGCACCAACCTGATACGGCTTACCCCATAGCCGTATCATCTTTCTGAATCCATTTTCCATCGCGGTATGCTTCTTTTTTATTTTTATCTAACTCCATAATTAAACCTCCCGATAAACGCCACCCTAGCTCTAACAGTGCCTGTGTAGGCACAAGGTGAAAAGCCCCAAGCTTAACACTATAATCAATGGATTTTATTCTCGAAGGTCTTATTGTGAAGGTGCAGTAACCTAGCTCTTCCGTATAAACAGTCCATGCCGCTAACTCACACGGTAACTCTTTGAAAGTGTAATACCTACGCTTTATATCTGGATGTTGAGCAAATAACTTGGGCAGTATATTTATTGCTAACTCTACTGATTCAGAGGCCTTATCTATCGAATCACCAAAGGCCCCATCATATCTTGATTTGACAAACGGCAGCCATGTATCAACTGCATCTGTGATATAAACCCAAGGGATAAATTGAGGATCTTGTTTTACAGCAATACCGAAATTTACTAAAGGCTTAAGCATCGATCTATTAGTCTCTCCTGCAAAAACTATGAATGGTGCATGTGTGATAAATTCTGATGTTAACTCTCTGTATTTGCTTGGCAGGAATTGCGACTGCACTGTTCGCATGTACTCTATTGTATAAGATATTGCGTTCATAACCTTTAGATCTAGCTTTATTGGCTTAGGCATTAGGCTATGAAGGCTATGAATGTTGTTCACGGTATATCCCTATTAAAATATTGTAAAATCATTGTTTAGTTTACATTAGCGCGGTCAGCACTAAGTCTCGCATTTGAAGTCCGTCTTTGATTAACCAATTACCTTTACGTTCTTTCAGCTCTTTTAGTGTGTTTATACTCAGTAATTCAATTGCCTCAGCTATGATTTGCTCACCTAGAAGCATATCAAACATCAGCAAAACCAATTCATCACCGACTGCTTTGTGCTCTTTTTTGTTTTTGAATGAAAATTGAATTAATAGTTTACCATTGCCCTCATTAAATTTAACAGCACACTTTGCATTTGCAAGGCAATCACCAACCTCAGTAGCTACGCTAGGCATCCCATACTGGCGGCACAAATCATACAGCCAGCTTTTACTTACATCTTTATCCCACGGCAATACTGGAAGTCTATAAGGCGTTACAAATGGTTTTAAGTTCTCAGGGCACATCTTAGCAATTGTAATCGAGATAGTTCGGCCTTCGCCCTTTTCCTTAGAAGTTATAATAATTCCGTCTACTTTTGATTCCATCATGTCTACGGTGAATTCTACTTGTAATGCTGGGTGTATATTTTTGGCTTCTTCGTTTATTTTATCGTAACGATTTTTAAATTCTTCATTGTGACCAAGCTTAACGCTCTGCTCTAAAAAGTTTATATGTGATGGGAATTTCGACCAGAAGACTGAGATTTTATTCGCTAATTCATTTTTCATTTGTTTAATCCGTTATTAAGATAGATTTTATAGTAAGTACAGTTCTTGCCATAGCCTTTTAGCTTGCTGTATACAAACACGTTAAAGACTAATTTAAGCGGTAGTTGTAAACGCGCAACCCCATAAATTTAAAAAAGGGGCTACAAAAGCCCCTTTTTAATTTAGCAGTCTGATTAAGCTCTTAAGATTTCCTCAAGGTCGTCTACACTAACTTGCTCTTCTTCCTTTTTACTTGTTTTAGCGCCATGGCTTTCCTCATCATTCATTACCGCTTGAATTGCCTGAGCAATGGTTAAACCCCTTTGTCGATGAGCATCAATAGCAGCCAGCTCTTTACCATCAGTTGTAAACATTAACTGCTGATAGCGAGGTACAAATAGACGGCAGACTTCACGTGAACCACCGGTACGAATGTATAATTCAGAATACTGGCCTTTGATGGTGTGAATTGATTTAAGTAACTCAAAATCTGTCTCGTTGCCATCGAACTGTTTGTTAGCTCTTACCTTTTCAATAACCTCTGGTTCTTGCCTTAGAAAAACCTTAAATTGTGAGTTATCTGCCATAGCTCTACCAACCTCAGTTTCGTAGGCATCAGAGATACCTTGAGTTATACAAATACCTGAAGCTTGATACTTACGAAAACGACGCCAGCCAGCTTCTAAGAACTCTGCAACAGCTAAACCAGCACCCCCCTTAATCTTAATATATTCCCAGGCTTCGTCGAGAATAAAGAGCTTGTTTTTCTCTTTTCCCGATAGGAACATTTCGTGTTGAATACAACTTATACATTGCAATAAAACAGCTATTTGAAGCTGCTTACGCGACTTCAATTCTTCGAGTTCAATAACAACGAAGTTACCCGAGAAATCTACCGGTGGGTTTTCGTCATTAAAAAACTCTCCGTAAGGTCCTGCTTTACACCATGGTTCAAGCTGGTGGCCTATATCTTTAACCCTTGGATCATGGTCAGCAATACATAGCTCTGCAAAGTCGTCTATTGTTGAGTCTTGACGCTTTTGATTCCACAGGTCGTTAAGCAATACGTTCATTCGTGCGGTTTGGAAGTCTGTTAACGCGCCTGAAGGCGATGCCATGTACTTTAACAATGATAAAACCATATCACCTTGGCCATCTTTACCCGCAAACTCATGAATAGACTTAAACGGGTTTAAAGAATATTTAAAGTTGGCACCAAACTCCAAAAACCTCCCGTTGTATAGGTCACATAACTTTTCATAGCTTCGGCCAACATCAATGATAAATACTCGGCCACTATCTAATGGTTTTTGGTGATCGTCTAGGGGCGTTTCTCTAAATAAATTACCACCACCGACGTTACCTGAAGTGAGTACGTTAGAAACAAGGTAGTTGATCCAGAATGATTTACCGGAACCACTAGCGGCTGCAGTAAACATGTTGAAGTTACCGTCAGATGTAAACGGGTCAAAACAGAATAACTGCCCGTCACGAGTAACAAGCGGTACAGTAGGTCTACCTAAACCGTTACCTTTCCATGACGCTATCATCGGCGTTATAAACTTCAATGCATCAGATGCAAAGCGGTTGAACCGGTGAAAGTTTTTAACGCTAGCCGTATCTAACCCCATAGGTAAGGAGGATAAATACAGAGGCAAACAAATATATTTATCCTCTACAAATTTCCATTTTCGTTTAGAAGCAAATGATTGCACGTCCATTACTGAGCGTTCTGCAGTGTTTCTATTTTCACAAAATATAGTCATTTGTAAGTAACAATTGGCTATTTGAGCGCCTTTGTTTTCCATTGAAAGATAAAATTCGTCATAGTCTTTCTTTTGAAACCTTAAGCGATCAACCCATTTGGCTAGTGGCCCAGATGCTTGGTGCGTCAGCCAGTTTCTATTTTTTACAAATTCGTTATTCGCTTTTTCTTGGTTAGGAAAATGTATATTCAATGTCATTAAAAAGGGTTCACGTAAACCCTCGCGACCACGGCGCCAGTCACAAACTAAGTCATACATATCCCCAAAAGTTAGTATTTCAGGGAAGCGCTGCACAGATAGCATCTTAACAAATGAGCCTTCACCCTTATCGCAATCTCCAAATTCAATACCGTCTTGGTGAACTACTGCACGATTTCCTCGCTCCATCACTTGATAGCGAAGCGGCATACCAGCATCGTGACCACATACGCCTTTGCGCCAATCTGCATCTTTGCTTTGGTTATGAATGATTTGCATGCGGTGCACATACAGCTCTGCTGTCATATCCTGCGGCCATGCGCCAATTGATTCAAGAGTTGATTTTAGCTGTAAGTACATACGTCTAAACGTTTTAAGCTCGTCTTTCGAGGGCTCTTGTTTTTTTAGTGGCATTTTGAATGAAACCCACACCTCATAGTCTCGTACTTTCAGTCCCGAAGCTGGATGTAGTGCTGTATCAACGCTATCTTCATAGTATTTATGAGTGGTTCTGCCAATTTCATCATATAATTCGCCCATTTCACCCGAGTCTCTACCCTCGCGTATATTGCCAAAGCGGTCTAAAATCCACTTGATGTATGGGGAGCCAAATAAGCTTACTTGCATAAAGCTATCATCAGGGAATGTACGCTGATACAAATCATCTAGCGCATTCATTAAATCTGTATTTACACCCGTTAGTGGCTGGCAAATAAAAGTAAAGCCTATATATCCGCCATCTAAAATGAAGCCTTTTAATTCAGGTATGTACTCTAAAACAGGTAACACATCCCCATATTGGTTATGCCCCATTAAGGTGTTGTATTTATCTAATATTCCAGCCATTAATGCCTCAGTTATTGAGTTGTGTTACGTTTAATTATGCCCATACCATTGTCTTCGGTAGGATTATGCTGACGCTCTTCGCTTAGAGATTGCTTTCTAATGCTCAGAGGGGTAATCCTTGATGGGTTAAGGGTAGCGCCACGACCAACAACCCACTTACGCTTTTCTATTTCAACATATGTATAGCCCGGCATATGAAGGCGGCCTGACTTGTCTTCCCAAGAATTTACTAAAACACGTAAAATTTTCGGATCTTGTCGTACAGCAATTGGCTCCGGCGCGGCTAATTTATCGCGGTTATTACTGTAGTCTGTATAAATGGCTTTGCGTTCTGCAGGTGTGCCACCTGGATACGGCATTGGCGCTGATTTAGTTTTGCTTTCATTATGCTCATGGTAATGAGGGTGTGACTTGTCTTCAATATCATGAGAAGTTATCTCATCTTTGTTGTTAGTCATTTTCCAAACATCACGGGCACTAGTACAGGTAACGCCACCATTTGCAGCTGTCGGGCATTCTGTTGGTGGCTCGCCCACTTCTAGTAAGCTACTACAACCACTAACAATAATTACTGTTCCAGTTAATAGAGCAGATTTACTTAATTTATTTAGCTTCTTTAACATCGACCTTTCCTAAGTTATCTGTGCTACGAGTCATAAACTCTTTAAGGTTATTCGGGGTTCCCTGATTTTGCAGGCCATCCGATCTAATTAGGTGCGGTAGCCCTTTGAAATGCAATATTCCAGCTAGGCCCAGACCTTTTATAATTGGGTTTTTATCGCAAGTAGGAAATATCTTCTCTTGTGAAGGTTTTGAGTTCATGAGTGATTCAAGTGATTTTTCTTGGTCACGGCTACACCAAAGCTTAAGCGCTTCAACCTGAGAAGCGTCACCTAACAATGGTGTTAATATAATTTCAAAAGCATAATCACCAGCCATCGCTCGCATTTGCTCGAAAAGTGATGAGTTATAATCCCCAAGCGGATCAACAAATATCGTTATATCAGGCTTCTTTTTATCAAGACCAAACTTGTAGCTCGCTAAATCACCTGTTTTAATATTGAAGTTATCCAAACTCACTAACCACGAAGCTTTTGCATCCGCTAGGGTGTTGATTGGTCTTTTATTCCATAAATCATAAACTTCAACGTTGCCGCGTATAGCTATGCGTGCTTCTGTATCCATTAAGATTTTTTCACCATCTTTGTTTTCAATCATTACTAGATTGTTTATTGGTAAAATATGAGTCCAAGTTAAGTCGTTGAAGTTTGCTAGTGCTTTTTTAATTTCACCTTCACCTACCGGTTTAGTTAAGCCAACGCTCTTTGTTAAGCCCTGCCCTCTAGCTTCCAGTTTTTTGGCTTGCTCTAATAGCGGGTCGGCAGAAACTCCCAGTGTCATTAGTGATAAGCTTACCCCAATGATTGCTTTGACTAATCCATGCTGCTTCACAATATGCCCTTATGTATATAACTATGATGTCATTTTAAATAAAGAAAACAGCTTTCGTGGCGATTTTGTAGGGTTATATAGGGGGACTTATTATGAGTTCAAAAAAAAGCGTTTAATAAATGAAACTGCTATGAGGGGTTATTTTATTAGTAGTTCGTTTAAAGCTTCTAACGCTTTATTAGCTTGCTCAAGCTGTTCTGGTGTAGGAGATACATAACCTGCATCTACCATAGCTTCCATTTTTAGGTGGTAGCACTTTGAGTTTTCATTTTGGCCGTTGCTGCATGGCTTTATGCCTTCAGATAAAATTTTATTACTATCAATTCTGCCAATGGAAAATGTGCTGTCTTCGCTAACATTGCCATTGCCATTTATACTCGTTTTTATAGAGTAATCTGATACTGCTTTACTTAACGCTTCATTTTCAGCTTTTTTAATCGCGTAAGCTCGCGCCGTTGCTTCAGAGTCTGCAACAGTAAGTTCATATTCTACGGTCGCTAATACTTTTTGTAAGTGGCTAGCCTGTACTGTAAGTGCCATACCACCAGCTACTAGGATTGATATTAAAGTTTTATTAATCATTATAAATAACCTTCTATGTACCTCAGAAACAATACTAATACCACTTTTCAATTATTCTTCAAGCACTTCTTGCATTGTCAACACAGAGAGTTTGGCCGTTAAAAATAACTGCCAATCTCTCTGTATGGCTAATAACTCTTAATTTTCACCATTTGCATCGGCCATCATTTTTTGCATCTTCTCGGGCGTAGGTACGTTGCCCTTAAACTTTCTTGAATCACCTAAAACACTTGTATTATCAAGAATTAAGTAACCTTTTTCGTTATAGAAATTTATTGTTGTTTCTACAGCCTTTATTGCTAATTTATCATCACGCCCTGCCCATTGATATGCAGCTTCAGCTAAATCAAGAGTTATGATTTTCGGCATTATAGAAACCTGCTTTGCTAAAATATCTACCTTGCGCTCCAGTGACTGAGACTGTATTTCAAACTGCTCTTTTTGATGGTCAAGGAACCACCAAAACACAGAGCTCAGCAATAAAGTCCATACCAATAGTATTCCGATGTTTTTCTTTGCCTGATTGTTCATAATTTTTCTCTTAGTTTATGTGGTACGCATAGATTACTCTATGCGTAAGCTTGAGCCGCGTTGAATGATAAAGTCGATGCTAATGCCCGGGTTGATTTCAATGTAAGGCTTCATTTGCTCAGCTATTTCTATGTAGTAATCTGCTAAACGATCCATCGCATCACCAGCTCCCTGCAATGCTGCAGAACCAGCAAGCGTTTTCATCGCCTCTTGAGATTGAAAAACACCGTAAGCACCCGTTTTATTGTCACCAATACTAACTGAAGATGTACCAGCTAAATTTGCTATACCGCTCAGGAAACCCGCCCACGCACTCTTGGCTACCGCTTCACTGTTTTTGGAAACCAACCTTCCCGGCACACCGTTGCGGCCATCAGCACCAACAGCAAAAGCATTCAAATTAGCTTCAACCGCTTTACCATCTTCTGTTACACAGCTAATTGCCTCTGCTCGTAGGTATGCTCGTCTGCTAGCTATATCACCTACAGCAGAAGAAACAATTACGCACTCTCTAATATCAGCTGAGAAGTTATTTGGTAATAAAGCTTCTTTTTTGATTCTTAGAATTGAAGGGAATGGATCGCGCTTTACTGAGCTACCTGTTGGTACATCCATGCCGGTAATTAACACACCACTCAAAATGCTTCCTGCAGGCAAGAATATTTCTCTTGGTTCTTCATCCTCATCTGATTTAGCTAATTCTGGCTCATCAACCGTGTCAGTGTTTTTTTTGCTCTCTGGTGTTTGATCAAGCACATTACCCTGCGAGTCAATGAAGTAATCACCTGCATTGTTTATCGTTCTGATACCTACACGCTTTCTGTCCATAACTTTCGGCATTATATTGTTCACTGCATTAGACATTTGTCTTTGTTGTATTGGCTGGTCCGGCTGCTGCATTGCTTGGTTGTTAGGTGCAACTACTTGATTGTTTGTAGGCAAATTACGCTGAGTAGGCGCAAAATTAGAACTGGCTTTACCTTGGGTAGCCAAATCAGTTGACGCAGTTTTTTGAATCTCTAACTCACGTTTAAGGTCATTTTGAACAAACTTTAATGAATCAAGCTCTTTCAATAAGCGGCTTTCCATCATTTTCATTTCTTGTTCACGATCATCAATAGCCTTTTCACGCTCAGACATTTGTTCTTCCATTAGATCGTAAATTTCATCCATACGACCTTGGTCAATACTATCTGCACCCGATTGTGTAAAGAAGTTAGCCTCTACTTTTTTGCGCTTCTTAGCTGATGTGCCTACAGTATCTCCTTGTGCACCAGTGTTATCTAAATCATCCGTATTGAATGCGACCATGACCATGATCATGAATGCTACGCCACCAAGGATGCCGTATCTTACTTTAGGTACTTCCCATTGCTCTTGAAATTTAGCTTTAATACTTGTCATGTCCATTATATAGCCTCCGATTAATTAGTAGATGTTAGGCGCGGACGTAGGCGAACTTTACTTTTTCTTTCCATATGCAACTTATCTCTAAGTATGTAAAGCTCTGTATCTTCGCCTGGAGCTAAAGTAGCTTTATCAAACACCCCAACGGCTATTACATCTTCACCCAAACAGAATTCTTCGCGTACTTCTCTAAACCCGTTAATATCGTTTTTAATACGTACAACATCTATTAACTCGCGCCCGCTAATTAATCGTTGGCCAACTTCGTGATACATGCCCATTTGTCTAATGTCACAAGGAAAACGCTCGTCTTCTGGTATTTTATCAACCAAATCGAAACCTGCTGGTATCTCACCACCAGCCACTTCTACCAATATGCTAGTTGCGCGCTCAACATGCTTCTCATTTATACGTGGGTCATTACTCGAAACAGGTTTTTTCTTAATTTCAGATATTCTCTGTTGCTCATCTTTAATTTCATTTTTTTCCGCTAAAAACTTGCTGTGTTTGTATTTCATTGATTTTGGCATATCAACATTTACTTCTGCCATTACAGGAGGCACATCTAGCGGCATAAGTGTTAGGCTTACCATTGTTTCAGGCATACCTGCTTCACCTATCATTAATCCAATTGGTGTTTCTGATAATGGAGTTATATAAACAAACCCACCTTCTTGAGAAATAGGTACCTCCGAATCTGAAGTTCTTACTTCCGCTTCTTTAAATGTGGTAGCTATACGGTTCTGTAGGCCAAGAGCAATAGGTATTAATTCGCTCTTGCCTGGCTTAAGTTTAATTACTTGGTGAGGCTTATATTTCTTTCGTACCTTATCGATAACAGGGTCACGGCCTGATATTTCTGGCAAAATTGATGCTAAAGGAGAACCTTGATCATTTTCGCCTACACGATTGGCCGCTGTAGTACCCGGCAATATTGGTGTAGCTTGAAGCTCTGTTCTTACTTCAGGTTTCGCACCCTCTTGTATTGGTCTGCCATACAGATCAACTTTGCCACTACGAGCGTCCAAAGCTTGCTTTACTGTATTTTCAGGTAAGCTATTTGCCATTGCATCGAACATAGCTTTATCAATTGCTTTTGATACAGATGTGTCATTTGGATCAAAGTTTGCTGCTTCAGGTGTAGCAACTGGGATACGTTCTTTATTAATTGGCGTTACAGGTATATCACTGGCAATGTTTTCTTCATTAGCAAAAGCGCTTGCTGACAGAGCCATAGTTAATACCAATGCTAATTTTGTTTGATTAAATCGATTCATGTTACTTGCTCTCAGCCCCGTCATTATTTTCTTGATTAGCTTTTTTCTTTTCTTCAGCTTTAACTTCACGCATTTGTGTTACACGTTTGCGAGTGTTTGGTGCACCCTCATACTGTGTAAAGTGTATTATTTTTGGCATTCCCGTACTGGCAACTATGCGTACTTCATAAGTCCACTTCTGAGTGGTTGAAGCACCTGAGCGTACTGAAACTGTTTTCTTGTCGCCGTATACCCAAACAGTGTCAACTTCACTGTTATAAATTAGGTCTAAAGGTGTGAAATTCTCGCGTACACCCCTTACTTTAAGCGCCTCTACTTGGGCCATAAGTTGTCGCTCAAAATCCCCAGCATCTTTCGCTTTAAACATTTTTCTCAATGTATCTGCAACAAATTGAGAATTTCGCTCACTGATATTCCCCGCTAAATTTGCGGCAAATAGCCCCCAACCCGTTTTATATGCTTCACTTGCCTGGTTACCAACAAAGGTTATTTCTTCTGTAAATGTAGGTGGTACTACAACAACTGTTTCTTCTTTACTTAAAACCGCATACGTTAAACCTAAAACTGCTATAGCTAAGGCCAAATTACCCTGAGCCATCGTTTTAGCCAATGATACGCTATGACTCCAAGAGTTTAGGGCTTTGGAATTTTTTAACACTGGTTATGCTCCTAACGGAATAGTTCTCTTATAAGTGGATCTGGCATTGAGCGTGTCGATTTCATTGGCAGTAAACCGTGCCACCAAGACATATGTGAAAGTATGCCTTTCGCGTACTTTGCTTTAATTCGCTTAGCAACATAGAAATAAAGCAACCCTAATGGAATCGCATAGTTGATTGCATCAAACGGTACACCTAACGCAAAAGATAGAATTATTGGCCGTACTTCATCAACATCCCAAAATATCACCATCATTGGCTCATTTACTCTTATAGGTAAATAATGCTGATCCGCCCGTAAATGATGCTTTTGTTCGTCCATATCGCCTCAAAGTTTTCTTTAGACAAAACTAGGGCGCACAATAAACTGTGCGCCCTGTTCATGCAGATTAACGACCTAGTAACGGCAGTAATGAAGCTGGTGCTTCAAAAATTGTAGCTGTTAAAGAGTTGTCGATAATGTTGCCAGCGTTAGCTAGAACTAGAACTGAAACAACACAACCAGCAAAACCTACTAAGTTAGGTTTTACAGTAGAGAAAAAGATTACACCTAATACCATAAGCATCATTAAGATTTTACCCGGTGCACCAGCTGCAACACCTTTAATCTCTGTCCACATATCTGCGAACTCTGCTTCTAGCGAGCCAGTTGCTGCAAAAGCATCAAAGCCCATATAAAGTAATATAGCCCCTACAACCACCGACAGTGCCAATAAAACGTTGCGCTGTGACATTGCTGTGCCAATAGTGTTTTGTTCAATTGCATTTGCGTGCATTTTTTGATCTCTCTTTTTGATTTTAAAAAACGTCAAACAAAATGTTTAACTTCCGAAACGAATAATGCCAAATTAATTTAGCTTGCGTGTTCATTTTGTAGCGTTCTGTAGGGGTACTTATTTAAATGAGTATGAATTTGCATTGTTTTTAACGTCATTTTTTAATTCTGAATAGATTGAACCCGCAATTGAGCTCGTAAAACTTTCTGCATCCATGGAAAATAAGTTCGATAGCTTAAATTTCTGACGGCCATGATAGATATACTTGCTTACACCATGCCTATCTTTAATCATTGCTTCTAATTCTGTCGGTGTCTTAACCCCATCTATTAACCCTAGCTCAACTGACTCTTCACCTGTCCATATCAAACCTGAGAAAATATCATCATTATCTGCCAATCTTTCTCCACGCCCTTGCTTGACGGAGCTAATGAATTGCTGATGTAATTTATCCAGTATATTGTTTTGTAAGAACTGACGTTCAACGCTTGACACATCCTTTGATGGTTCGAGTAGCGTTTTATGTTTACCTGCATGGAAAACTCGCTTTTCTATGCCTAGCTTACTTAAAGCACCTTCATAGCCCCATGAGTCCATACGAACACCTATAGAGCCAACTAAACTAGAATTTTGAGCGTATATTTCATCTGCACCTGCCGCGATTAAATAACAAGCTGAAGCGCACATACCTCTAATTGTCACGTATATTGGTTTTGATACATCCTCTAACCTATAAGACATTAGCGTTTTATAAATATGCTCTGCATCTGTTGGTGAGCCACCAGCAGAATTGGCCTCTATTACGATGGCTTTTACATTGTTATCTTTCATTGCATCAACAATAAGGTTGCTCACCATCCAGCCATCTGTTTCTTTGCTACCTGTCTCTATTGCGCCACTTAGACTTACTATGGCTATATGTGGCCCTATTTTTTCACTGGCCTTGTCACTCAAAGTGAAACCAATACTTAATAAAATACCTAACCCTATTGCTGAGGCCTTAAATCTACTTATCCGCAAATGCTTAGCGCTTTCTTGAGCTATAACCTCTGGTAAAGTACCTGTTGGCTTGGGGCCGCTTTTCGTAAATGGGTTTTTAAACATATTAACTCCTGTGCTTGCCCTACCTATGTAGTAAGTAGGGCTATGTAATGGTTAGAAAATCTTACTTATATTCGATAATGCATAACGTATTGCAAAACCTATGGTTAAAAACATAATTGGGGGAAGTAAAACACCAAAAATGCCGGCCGCCGGAAATATGAAATAAATATCAATTATGAAAAAAGCAAAAACACCTGCTTTAACCCATATTTTGAAAATGTTTACACTTGTTACACCGAACTCGTACTGCTTTATTTTCCTTTTGTATAAACCATCAGCTGCCATTGCGAATATGAAAGGCAGGCCAAGTGCTAACCAATGCAAGAAAACTGACATCCTGTAACTTGACTGGTAAAAAAGTAACTTTAAGTTTTCAACTATTCGGATCAACGGCTGTATCCAAAATGACTCGCCGTTTATTTCCCCTGTCGGTATGGCACTGTCTTCCATTGCCGATATTATTCCGGTATCTACAAACGCCCATGAATACATGCCACTTGCACGCTGTAACACCTCATCTGATTCCAACTTGCCTATAATTGGTTTTAGTGCGTTTATTTCTGCTTGTAATGTTGCGCGGTAGTTTTCTGGCGTCATAAACAATAAAATATATGCTAATGAAATCATTGCGACTGCAGCTATCATCTTTGGAATGAATGCCGTTTGTACCGTGGCTTTTTCATCACTACCAAACATCTACTTAACCTCTGCTTCATTTAAAAATGGGATTCGCCCTTTTATCTTACGGCCATCAGCTAGTCGAGCTATGTATTGGAGGTTCGGTAAGTCACCTAACATACTGGCTGGAAATATTTTCTCTTTGGTTTGAGTTAGCTCCTCTTTTAACCCACCAGCAAAGTCACCAATGTTTCCACCAGTTGAAACTCCTGAGTTCATCGAATAACCTACGTTTCTAATATTTGCTTCACCAAAGTTTTCTGTGGCGTATTCCTGAGTTATGTTGTCGTTCACACGCAAACAGAATAAATTTGAGGCTAAACCCAAGATTCGACGTGCTTGTGCTTCATCTGTTTTGGCTATGTAGTCCGGTAGAGTTTGGCTAGAAACATACAGCTCAAACTTAGCACCACGAGCAACTGCCATCATGTTTATTAGTGGATCGTTTATACATGCATGGGCTTCATCAACAAAAAGACTAACTCGGCGCCCCTCACCACCGTCATAGTTATAACGCCTTGCTGATGCAGCACACACATCGGCCAACACTAATTTACCTATTGCTGACGCAACCATCGCATCCGATAAACTATCAAGTGCCACATAAAGTACCCCGCCTGTTCTAACTAGCTTATCTACGTCAACTAGCGGTCTAACGTGATCATCTTCATCCATCGTAAGTTTTGGTGATAAAAGCTCATCTAGTGGCTTGGATGTCAATTGGGCAAATAAAGGCGCTGTAGATGAAAGCATTTTGCTCATATGCTGAGTGTCATGCGTAACCATAGAGATTATTCCCTCAATAGCTTGGCATTCATGCTCTACCATTAAGTTCTTTTGGTAGTACATAATCATACCTGTGAGCATGTCGCCGCCACCCGCCTTCTCTAGCGATGTACCCATAGATTTTACCCATTCTTCACCAAGTGCTTTATCAAACAGTTTCTTCAAACACCTTTCTGCCAGTATGCGCTTGCCTGACATGAGGTAATAACCAACACTTGTTAACTGCGGTTTCTCATCTACATAGAACATTGCTTCAATTACTTGGTAAATACATTTCCATGCAAATTGTACGAATGGGTCTGATTCTGAGTCTCCCGGCAACAGTGATGCTATTCGTGATGCAAGCTCTGTAGTTCTTGCGTATGAACTCATTGGATCTATTTTACAACTCTTGCTTGGGTGTGAGGGGTGGAAAAAGTAAAACCTATCTTCCATACCTAAAGCTTTACATTCAGATTCGATACCTTCACGCCAAGCCGAGTCGTTTTTTGGATCTATAATAATTATTACGTTATTTCTATGTAGTGCACCTGACGAGAGCATTTTTAAAAGTGTTGTTTTGCCCGTACCGGGGTTTCCAAATATTACAGAGTGGGCATGAAACACACTTTCATTGGCGTTTATTTCTTTTTCATCACCTAGACCTTGTATCCACGATCTACCGCCAAGTTTTCTCGTTGTTTCCTCATAACGCTTACTAAATGGCTTTAAAACCAATGGGAGCTTTACCTCCTTAAACTCACTAGACATAGACATAACTTGATATGCGCGCTGTGCATGCTCAGGCCCCCACTCAAAGCCTTTGCCTAGAAAAGCTAGATCCGGATTTTTAAAGTTTCGCTTTCGAAAACTCAGAGTTGTGATTACATAAAAGTAGTTTACAAACAACCTAAACTGCCTCTTTAAAAGAGGTAGCCCCTGTTTCAACCGGACTAGACCAATAAAAACCATAGCCCCGCCTAATACTAGGTGTGCCGGCACTTCTGTATCAAAAGCTAAACCACCTGTTATGATTGTTATAACGCCGCCTATAAACCATATTTGAGCTAAACGTAGCTCAAACACTGGCCGAAATAGGTTTTCCATCCAAAACTGCTTTCCTCTATCTGTAGCCATGATGCTTCCTTATTTATCCGATAATATGTTTTTCTAATAGCAAGTACCGTGCTTGCTCGCCTTTTGAATTAAGATGTTTTTCTGTACCAACAGCTAAAGTAGGTATTTCCTTTTTTAAAATTAATTTTTCCTTGTCTGGTATAGCATCACCAAAGCCACTTATTGCTTCGTTAAGCTGCACAGCATAAAAGCTCCCTTTTTCAGAGTGCTTAATAAACTCAGGTAGGGCTTCACCCATAACCATGTTTGTTAAATATTCTAAAAACTCACTCGTGATATTCGGCGGTTCTACAGCTGTTGAGCTTGAGCCTTTTGTGTTGGGTACTTGGGCATCTTCACTCACCTTCTCTCCATGATTGACTTGTGGCTTGCTTTTTTCTTCACCTAGTTGTGAGTAGTTGATGCTTGAAACTGTTAAGCCAAGCTCATTAAGTAGCTCAGTTGTTAGCTTTTTAGTTAAGCAAACACACATAACAGTTTGCTTGCCAAAGCTCTCACGTTTCACAAGTTGGTTTGGTTTCAATAAGTCGTACTTAAGCAATTTATTTAGCTTTAAATCTGTCGTGACTTCACCAACATCTAGTTTTAGCGTGTCTGCTATATAAACTGCGCTTATGTAAAGCAGGCTGTTTCGTAAGAATACGTGCTCACCTAAATCTAGTTTTATGTCACCAGAACTGAGCGCCACACACACACCCTTTATTGCCAACTCTCCTGAATTTGCGGTATCAACACTTCGCTTTAGCCAACCCTTTTTTTCTACCTGCGCCACTTGTTGAGCTTGTGATTGTATTGCTGCACGCTTATTTCTTAGCATGCTTCCAATTACATCTTTGCCGCCTTTTTTGTCAGCTTGCTCTTTTTTGTCAGCTTGCTCTTTTTTGCTTGGTTTAGTTTCTTCCTCACAAGCCAGTTTGATATTGCTAGCCTTAGCTTTAGCTTCAACCACTTCTTTGGGAGCTACTTGTTTAGCAGCCTTATTAGATTGCTCTTTATCGTTAGGTCTTGGTTTAGCTGGTTGAGTTTTCTCAGGTGAAGATTTGCTTATATCTTTGGCAGGCTGCTTAGCATCTTCACTTTTGCTTGGCTTTGCCCCCGTGCTTGCGGTAGCTTGATTTACAAATGACAAACCTTTATTACCCAAATCAGAGCTGGGTTTGTTATTACTCGATTTTTTTGCCTTAGCTTGCTTATCATTTTCCTGCACTGCTTTCGTGGTTTTTTTAACAGGGGTGCTTTTGGCCCTTCTTGTTACTGATTCATTTGCCGACTTAGTTTCTACAATAGATGTTTCGCTTTCAGCTTTCGGCTTTACGCCTACAGTTACGGGTGCACGCTCTTCGCTATTTGTTTCCGACTCACTTTCAATTAGGGTTATAGTGCCGTCAGGGTTGTACTCCAAAGCCTTTCCTTCATTGTTAAGCCTTAAAGTGCCCGGTATCGATTTTGGTGTTGGCATGGTTTCGTACAAAAGCCCCGGCCAAGACAAACAAATGACTCTTTCTGGAGAAGTGATGTTCTTAATACCCTTTGGAGTAAACATGCTGTAGTTGGCTGTCTGGTCTAATTTTTTAACTAGATTTCTTTCTTCTAATATTTCTACCACCCGTGTTGGGTTTACTGGCACATCTACTTTGTCGTCCTGTAATCGTTTAACAATCATCTGTATGGCTTTCGGCCAACTCAAAAAAACTTCGTCACCGATTATCCATACAAACGCTTTTGCCTCGTTGACTGTCCATTCGTCACGCAAACGCCGCATTGCATTGACTATTGCACTTTCCAATGGGTATCGTCTCTTGCCAATCATTTCATGCCACTGCGTTTGAATATCTTTTTCTGTACTTGCGCTGTCCGCAGCTCGTAAGCAGTTTTGTAAAAAACCCTGAGTATTGCCGTAATGAGATAAACAGTGATTCATAGCGATAGGCAATTCATCTGTGTTATCCATTAGGTACGCTTTGGCTTCCTTTGTTAGAACCCACTCTAAAACAGTTACGCTCAGATTTTCATGCTTTTTATGCCTATGCTCTGGCCTCCAAACAACCCTGTATCGGCTAACGTTATTTTCACTGGCCCACGTATATAAGTCAGATAGATACGGATTCCAATCTTTACCAGTTTCAGTATCGTATACGCGCATGTCATATAAAACCTTGCCTGCATCATGCAGCAACCCACAAACCCATGCAGCGTATTGCCATCTAGGTTTTCTATTTTGCTCTTCGTCTAAATGACCAATTGCGGGTAATACTTGCTGCTGAGACTTACGCAAGCTATTTAAAGCAACTTCAAGGCTATGACGAATAAGACCGCCAACATCACAGTGATGATGATTTTCTGAAGCAGGGAGTAAATGAACATACCTAATATAATTAACTACAACCTGCCTAAATAGAGTGTCAAAATTTAAATCAAGCTCATTACTTGGCTTACCTCTCTTATTAGCTTTAGATGATTTAATCATTGAATCATCTTGCGGATCTAATAACCCCGAGTCCCTATGCATCAACCTTAAAATTTCAGCTTGTGATGCCATAATTTTATCGAGCTTTATAATAGGAATGCCCTTGGTTTCAGGTGGATACCGAATAAGGTCTTCAATTGATAAGTTTGGTTCACTTGTCACATCAGTAACTTTAGGGGCTGTTAACTTAACAGCCCCTAAAGATAGCTTATGCAACTTACTCATTAGTTGACGTAGCATTTTGTATTTCCGTTAAGCGCTGGGCGTTTGCGCTTTAAGTTGTTTTTCTTTTGCAGGCGATTGTTGCTTTTCTTTAGGCTTCGCTTCTGCTACTTCTTTTGCTTTATCATCTTCATCTTCAGCAACGTGATCCGGTGCAAGCTCCCCCTTGTTCAACGCACTCATTAGCTCTTTAAAAGCCTTAGCAGAATATAAACCACCTTCACGGTTGCGTGATGCAGTTGTCACATAATAAATTCTGTTAACTAACTCTCGAACTGTATTAACTGCACGACCATTTGCGTTTTCAAGGTGTACATCCTCTAAGTGACCAGCTAGCCAAAGAAACTCTATCTCTGCCATAACGCTATCCAGCATTTCGACGAGGCCTATAAACTGCCAAAAAACGGGGTGTGTAATTTCTATTACCTGGTTGTAATTATCGGGTACTTTTGGCTTTTCAATATTGATAATAAGACCATCACTATATTTTTCCTGCTGGTGGTTTAAGCCGATAGCTCGCTCCGTAGCCGTTTTCATAACCCCTTCAAACCAAGTATCTAATCGCTCACGAACCTCTGTGTTGTTTGCTGTAAATTGAATAAGGCCTGCTATACGCTGAAATGCACCTGCTGCCATGCCGCCATTTCTTCCCATATATCTCAGCATTGCGTCTGATTGAAATTGAAGGGTATAGGGTAAAGCTTTACGAGTTTGCACGAACTCGCTTCTGGCTTTTTTATTGTTCTGTTTTTGTGGTTTTACTTTATCAGTCATTTTGGTCCTCACTATTTTCATCAGTTTGCTGATTAATTTTCACTATTAGACGCTTCAAGTAGATTTGACTCGTATGTATGCTTTCCAGCGCATAGCGTATATATCGTAATTTCATTTCTGCGGTTTCTATTAATTCGTACTCCCAGTCTTGTGCTTTTTTAAATTGTGATAAGTGGTAATAAGGCCCTTTTCTTGGTTGTATCCGATCACCCCAACTTTTATTTTTAGAACCATATCTTCCGGGCCCATAGAAAACCCATTCAAGATAATGCTTTCCAGTCCTAACCGTTATTCGGGGAGCTATGTTTCCGCGTAAATATTTCGATTTACCCGGCTCTGCATTTTCTAATGCTCCTAATTCTTTATTTTTTACCCTCCACTCAATCCAATAGTCATCTATGATCTCTCTTGCTTCAGCTACAAGATCTTCCACGACTTTTTTCATTTCTGTTCTTGCTTTTAAAATAGCTTCTTTAGACATTAACGCTCCGCTATGTTTTTAACTGTTATTCCGTACCTTATTTATTCGGGTACGGGTTCAATGAAGCCGTACACAAGGTGTTATCCCGCAGCAACTACAGTTCGGGTACGTAGTCACCCTATGGTCTTTGTTGGGCGTTGTTAAAAACAACATACTCTCTCCCTACTCGGGTACGTAGTCACAAACCACGTACCCATGACGATTAAGCTATCGAAACCCAGTTCGGGTACGGAGTCTTGTTCTTTACTAAAATGAAAAGACTCTTATCCGCTTTCCAATAGCTGTTCAATTAACAGTGTTTATTGTGATAAAGCTCCCTACTCGGGTACGTAGTCACCGATTGCGTACCCATTACGCCTCAGTTATCAAAACTCAGTTCGGGTACGGAGTCGTGCCACTTACCATAATGAAAAGCTCTTGTATGCTTTCAAACATCTGTTCAATTAACAGTGTTTATTGTGATAAAGCTCCCTACTCGGGTACGTAGTCACCGATTGCGTACCCATTACGCCTCAGTTATCAAAACTCAGTTCGGGTACGGAGTCGTGCCACTTACCATA
>NZ_JACJDO010000023.1:38561-43770 GCF_014163535.1 Pseudoalteromonas sp. SR45-4 | reverse complement strand
ATGAAAAGCTCTTGTATGCTTTCAAACATCTGTTCAATTAACAGTGTTTATTGTGATAAAGCTCCCTACTCGGGTACGAAGCCATGCGTACCGTACCCATTACGGTTAATGCGCCTTACACTAATTCGGGTACGTAGTCTCAAATCAAAAGCAGTGAATAAAATGGTCTTATTGCACTATACCCGCTCATTTTGATTTGCTTGCGTGACCTCACACCCTGCTCGGGTACGATGTGACCGACCCTATTTTTCTTTACAGTTGATATTTTGACTTAAATAAAAGGCTTTTGTGGTGATTAAGTAAGCTTATGTAGGGGTAGTTATTATTCTTTTAATAAGTCCAAGGCAATACAAGGTAAAGAGTGGCTGATGGTTTGACGCCAGCACATCAACATTTAGCGCCATGAGCAAACGAGCTGCAAGGGTACTCAAGGCAGGTGTCCCACAGGACTTCTACAAGGTCGCTCCGGACACTTGCTTTTCCGGATTTTCAACAGGTTTAAAAGCAGGTGTCTCACAGGACTTCTAAGAAGTCTTGAAGGACACCTTGCGCCAAGTCTTGCGGTTTCAATTCAAAGCGTTTATAGTGCTGGTGTTCCATGGGACTTCTTGGAGGTCGCATGGGACTTCTATCAATTTTTAAGGTTGTAATACATAAAGTAATTGGGTGGATATATGTCAAAAAAAGCAGTTTGCCGAGCAATTGAGTGCGGATATGGAACAACGTCAATAGTTACAAATGAAACTATTGATGGTTTTGTTATTAGAACCTTCCCAAGCGTGCCAGTATCAGTGAATCACAACATGCAAAATCTAAGTGGTGATATATTAAGTGCAAGGAAAACAGTCTTTGTACCGGTTGGTGATAACGTCTATGAGGTGGGTGAGGATGTGCAAGCATCAGCAGACCCAAGATCTACACGAGTTCTAAACACTGAGGGTTACATAGATTCAGAAAGATATAGAGCGCTCTTCAAAGGTGCGCTAAAGATGATACCTGATGATGAAATTGATCTTATGGTTTGCGGTTTACCAGTATCGGTAATGCCTCGAAAAGAAGAATTGCAAAAAATGGTTATTGGTTCTCATGATCTAGGTGACGGCCGTACAGTAGTTATTAAAGATGCATGGGTTATTGCGCAGCCGCTAGGTGGGTTACTTGCTTATGCGCGTGAGGGAGGTCAATCTCGTTATAATGAAATGAGACAAGAGAATCTGCTGGTATGTGATGTGGGTTATTTGACTTTTGATTGGCTCCTAACAAAAGGTTTAATGGCTAATGAAAATAGGTCTGGAGATTATGAGGGCGGTATGTCTAAGGTTCTTCAGAAAGTAGCTGATGCTGCATATAAAGTATTTTCAGCAGATGATAGGTTCAAGCGAATTAAAGAGATTAATGTCGAGCTACTTGATCAAGCTTTCATTACAGGTAATTTAAGGTTGTTTGGTCACAAGATGGACTTCCCTATTCACAAGGGTGATGATAAGACACCTGCATTTGATTTTACTGATGCTATTAATTCAGTGGCTGATGATGCAATAACTGCTTTAGTGAATAGAGTTGGAGACGCACAGGACCTAGATAGAATTATAGTAGTTGGTGGGCCAGCTAAGTTATATGTAAACGCAATCCAAAAAGCTTTTCCTAACCACAATATTGAGGTATTAAAGGATAGCTTGCGTGCAAATGTTATAGGCTTTCAGGAAGGTGGCATTCAAAGAATGAGAGCCCTTGCAAAGCGTGCGGCAATGAAATAATAGAGGTTTAGGTCTATGTCAAAGGCTAGCCCAAATGGTGATTATGTAAGATGTAATTTAAAAGTAACCAAGATAGATCATCCGGAGATATATAATCATCTTGTAAGCATTAACGATAGAGCAGAAGAAATCAGGCACTTAATTCGATTAGGTTTAATGGTTAAAAATGGGAATATGCCCATTGGTATGGGAGCAATTAAGCACCATACTCTGGGTACTACTGTACCAACAGAAGTGCCGATAGACGAATCAAATTCTGATACAGCTAACGGATCAAAGCAAAGTGCCAGTTTGAAGAGTGAAGATAATAATTTGGTAATTAAAGGTGAGCCTGATTTAGATTTTGGGGACGAACTTTTAGGCATTTAAAATACTTAATAGGCTTTAAAAAAAGGCTTTGTAAAATTTACAAAGCCTTTGTTTTTATTTATCTGTATTAAATTCCTCTAAATACTTTATTGTCTGGGCTAAGCATTTATTTACAGTTTTAGCATCATCCCAGTCAATCGTTTTCCAATCTACCCCATCAACTTTTAATTTTGTAATGTCACTTGTTAAAAGTTTCTTCATAACATTGGTTGATGTTATTTTTGGTGTCGAATATATTTTCTTTTTTGTCGATTTACCCGACTTAACCTTTTTTGGTTCTTTATCTGGGATTATTACATGACTTAAAAATGAAGGGACTACGCGATCATTGCTTTTAAATATTTCAACCAATAGAGGCATAACTGCGTTTTCTAAGTTGCTAAAGTTTCCATTTTCCACTTCAATTTCTGCTTGCTTAAATAACGCCTCGATTATTCTGTGATTTATTAAACCTATACCCACTTCTATTGATTTGACTAGAAGGGGGATTTCTATAATTTTTTTAAGTTTATAAAAATAGCTTTTGCTTATACCTAGTAAATTTATAAGCTCAGGATTAGTAATCTCTTGATTCAGCTCTTGAGCCTCAGTATAGGCCTGAGAAAATGCCCTTACTTGTTCATGTAAAGCTAAATCTGATCTTGAGTTGTTTTCAACAAACTGCCTTAGTTTTGGCTGTGTAGGAGACTGCCTATGAACTCTAAAAGACCAAATCCCCTCCCAACCTATGGTGTAAATAATAGAGTAGAATCTACGGTGGCCGTATATAATGCGGTAATTAATGCCCCCAGTCCTATAAACTTCAACTTGCTGGTATAAACCACCGCCTGCCTTTATTTGCCCAGCTAGCTTTTTTATGTCTACTATTTGGTTTTCAATGTGCTCATACAAATGATGGTCTATAGGGGTTTTATTTATTAGAACCCCTTTGTCTAATATAACATATGGTACTTTCTCAGTTTGTGCCGCTAAAAAAGCAGCTTCACCATGTGGTTTTATTACTGGGAAATCACGTGAGTTAGTTGCGTCTGGAGTAACAGTTGCAACCGAAAGATTATCGCTTACACAATCTTTAGCACCTGTGCTATACGTTTCAACTTCAGCTACTAAGTCATTGCATTCAGCTTCGGCCTCTTTACGTGCATTCTTAAGTTTATCTACACCAGATGATAAGCGTCGTGTCTCTCTTACTTTGATTCTGCTGTTCATATTTTTTGGCATTTTTAATCCACATTCAAACGGGTTCTAACATAGTTATAAAGGCTATCCATTTCTAACATAGCCTTTTTGTCTTTCTTTAAACAAAATACAGTTTCAAGTGCGTCGGGTTTTTTCTTGTGCTTGAATATAACCCTGTTAACAAGGAAAAAATCTTCCAACAATAGATCATCAGTAATATTGTGTTCTGCTTTATGTTTATTTAAGTGCGACTCTAACGTTGCATATTGATCAACTTCATTATTAGTAAGACTCGTTGAGCTAGCAAGATTAGGAATAACACCTACTATTTCAATAGGCTCATGGCGCTCTTCATTATAGAGTCTAATATTGTCCATTAACTGAGGCACACTATCTACTGAGTCATATTCTAGCTGCGTTGGAACCAACACATGTGAACACTTAGATAAGAAGCCTTCACAAATTGCTGTTTTACTAGGTGGAGTGTCGAAAATTATTATGTCCACCTCCCCCATTTCAGTTTCTATATCAATATATCTTTCTGCTAGATCCCCGATTAGTGGAATGAAATCATCTTTATGCATAACTTCATTAAGTCTATCTACCCTGCCCTCAGACGGAAGCACACTAAGAGTTTCAACACCAGTTACAGGGTAATAAACAAAAGGGCGATCAAATAAAATATCCGAGGAAGTTGAATACCCATTCCAGTCACCATTTTCAGGAGCACCCTCTATATATTGTGGGTGCAGAGGCGGAAGCATGTAGGGTAATCCTGGCACTTTTTTCATGCTCAAAAAGGTTTTACTTGCATTCTGTTGGCTATCTAAGTCAACTAGAACCACATTCAGTTTTTTGTCTGTCTTTGCAATACCGCCAGTGGCTAACAAGTATGATAACCAACTAGCAATCGTTGTTTTACCTACACCACCTTTGTGGTGATAGATTATTAAAGATATTGGTTTTCTTTTTTTAGTATTTTTTGGCACCTGTAAATCTCCAGCTAAGTATATTTTTAATTAGAGTACGACAAGAACCCTATATCATCAATAAATCTATTAAGAATTAGTATGTATTGCTGTTAATATTAAAGTTATATTCCACATTGCCTGTTGATTAGGTAGTTGTACCTAAGCTCCTGCGTAAAATGGGATTTAATTTTGCTCTAAGTCTCACGTGAGACTCAGGCTTATAAATTGAAATATTGGGCATGAACTTGGTAACTTTTTATAGCAGTCTCACGTGAGACTCAGGCTTATAAATTGAAATACTGAGCATGAACCTGATTGCTTTTTTACATCAGTCTCACGTGAGACTCAGGCTTATAAATTGAAATACTGAGCATAAACCTGATTGCTTTTTTACATCAGTCTCACGTGAGACTCAGGCTTATAAATTGAAATATTGGGCATGAATTGGTTGTTTTATTACATCAGTCTCACGTGAGACTCAGGTTTATAAATTGAAATACTGAGCATGAACTTGGTAACTTTTGATAGCAGTCTCACGTGAGACTCAGGCTTATAAATTGAAATATTGGGCATGAATTGGTTGTTTTATTACATCAGTCTCACGTGAGACTCAGGTTTATAAATTGAAATACTGAGCATGAACTTGGTAACTTTTGATAGCAGTCTCACGTGAGACTCAGGCTTATAAATTGAAATATTGGGCATGAATTGGTTGTTTTATTACATCAGTCTCACGTGAGACTCAGGTTTATAAATTGAAATACTGAGCATGAACTTGGTAACTTTTGATAGCAGTCTCACATGAGACTCAGGCTTATAAATTGAAATATTGGGCATGAATTGGTTGTTTTATTACATCAGTCTCACGTGAGACTCAGGTTTATAAATTGAAATACTGAGCATGAACTTGGTAACTTTTGATAGCAGTCTCAC
>NZ_JACJDO010000023.1:35642-38461 GCF_014163535.1 Pseudoalteromonas sp. SR45-4 | reverse complement strand
TATAAATTGAAATATTGGGCATGAATTGGTTGTTTTATTACATCAGTCTCACGTGAGACTCAGGTTTATAAATTGAAATACTGAGCATGAACTTGGTAACTTTTGATAGCAGTCTCACGTGAGACAATGAATTATATTGATAGCGCAATAAGGGTTACAGGTTAAAGTGAATGGTAACGAGTTTTAGAAATTGCCGTCGCGTCAACAGCGACGTTTTATTTACTAGCAATAAATACAGCAAAAAAAAAGAGTACATTAAAACAGTGCTGTAAACATATTGTATGAAATTATATAGGTGAAAAAGTGAAAGACACAAAACAATCTAACATCGACTTGACTCATTTAAATATAAAGGCCCCTCTAATTAGAGTTCAGGACGCCAGCGTTCTAAAAGTCATAAGGCGATCGGTAAATGTACTTGATATAAAGCCAAAACAATTAGCCTTTTTAAATGCATCCATAAAGAAGTGCCTTAGTCACTCCGAGCAGATAACCTCACTTGAAGAAGTATCACAAACCTTGGGGTTTTCAATGTCTACGATAAGAAATTATGCAAAATATTTTCTTGATATAGGCTTGTTTGAGCAATCATATTGCACTACAGATGAGAAAAAAAATAGAAGGGGTGTTCTATATGATCTCAAAGCACCTGAAACAAGCATATCACTTAGTAAAGATGGAGAGAGTAAAGCAGCTCAAGCTCAACTAATCAGAGTTGAAGATGTAGATATTGTAAATAGGGACGATTTAAAAGATGCTGCTTTTTGCGATTTAATAACAACAGTTCTGTTTGGATCGTTACGTTTCAATCAAAAAGCTAGCCAAGCCAAAATTGAATCTTTTGTTTTGTGGCAATCTGAAAAAGTAAATGTTACAACACGATCTGGTAAAGGTGAGAAAATAGCGCTTTTAAAAGATCTCAGGTATTACATAGCTTTAATAACTGTATTGGAACATATAATAAAAGAACAGCTCAGCTCAGGATTGGAAGTGGGTGAAACCTATAACATCCCACTAAATTCAGTTTTAAGTGTACTTTCATTGCCTAAAAGTGGCGGGAACAAAAGTCAGGCCTTAAAAGGCATACGGAGATTATCGGGCACATCATTTCATATGAACAAGCTACCCAGCTGGTTTCTTCAAAGATACAATATGTCTGAAAACTCTGTTCTTCATTTGAATATTCTAAATTTACGTGTGGAAGGTGAATCAAAGGAGGTGCCCGGATCTGTTGTCCTACAGATACAGTTCCCGAGCGAAACTGTAGCCCAAATTATTAAAAGGTTTGATAGTTCAATCGACGCATATCATGAGCTAACAGAAACCCAGCCTTATGCCTTGTCGGTTAAAAATAATTTAATATTTGCTTTTAACCTTTGGAGTTCAGCCTATTTTAAATCGAAAGGGCTCGCGGTTATGGGCTGGCCTGAGCTTAAGGATAGAATCGCGCCGCAAATATCATTAACAGATTTCAAAAAGAACTTTAGTATCATATTAAAAAACCATGCATCCATGGCGTCTATGTGGATGGATTTTGATGATGTGGGTAGTCCGATAGAAGAAGAAGATGATAAATATGAAAGGGTTTATCAGGGTGGGGTAGCCATGCAGGAAACGGCTGTAATTCTAGGTGTGAAGATCACAGTTAACCAAGACGAAATAGTATTAATGCCAGAAATAAAAAAACATTCATCTTTTACAAGAAACCTTGCGCCTCAATTTATGAGCCAGCAAATAAAAAAGAAAGTTTAATTAGTTAATGTATTAATAAATAGTGATGTATAAGCCAGGCCGAACATTAATTAATAGATGTTAAGTAATTTGAGATAGTTGTCTAGTAAGTGGCCCTGCTCATCGAGAGGCAAACCACCAGCTTTATATGAAGTATATATTTGGGAATAAAAACTGTGCAAGGTAAAGTTGTATCGTATATAAAAAGTAAAAAGTATGGGTTCATTAAAGGGAGTGATGGTGAAAGTTACTTTCTCCACTTTTCATGCTTGCTAAATAGTGACGATGAGGAAAAACTAGTTAAAGGAGCAGTGGTAGAATTCGACCCGACGCCGACCGCGAAAGGTTTAGCTGCAAAGAAAATAAAGGTTAACAATGTTTATTTTAAACATGAGCCCGTTAACTTTTTTATGAGCAAACACCACAACCCAAAGCAAGGTCATGTTGAAAAAAGGCTGCCATTAAGAACTCGCTTCTTTGAAGACCCAAATGAAGGTAGAGCGCATATAAAAAAACTAGCCATTGAAGCAGGGTGTAATGCTGTGCTGAATTTAAAATATGAAAAAGAAACGTTTAATTCAGGAAACTATCATTATTCAGTGCATGCTTTTATGGGCGACTTTGCACTAGTTACACAAAAAACACTATGTAGTAATGAGGTAGATGCAATTGAGGGTGAGCTAAAATTAAAAGTGTTAGTAGAACAGTTTGATAACAAATTCAACATTGTGTCTGAACAAGAGAGTGAGCAAAGGAAAGCGCAGTTAGAACCTAGTCCAATTGATCTTTCGGGATGCGTCTTTTTATTTATGATTCTTATTGTTGTTGGATTACTCTTTACTACTTAATAACCGATAAAGAACGAACGCAACATGCTATAAATGTGGAATAAACCATGGGTCATTTTTAAATCTTTAACAAATCAGCCGTGGTTTTAAGTTGTACGCATTGAATTACGACTTAACCCACTTTTATTCCGCAACAAATTTATTCGATTTTAAATCTAATCTTATCCACTGGTAACTCCACAATGAATTTTAACAACTAAATAACTTGGATATTTACCACTATCAGTACAGCAGGTAGAT